>PMOH01000267.1 GCA_003161515.1 Deltaproteobacteria bacterium | reverse complement strand
GCCACCTTTCCCTGATTCATTCTCTCGAACCAGCGACCTGCCGAAAAAGGGCGTACGCGACTGCGAGGCATTCCTCTCGCGGCTGCCTGCGTTGTGATCGTCAACCCATAGCCTGTGAAGGAGATCTATATGGCAACGGTATCGAATATTTTGTTTCTCAAACCTCAACCCGGTCGTCTCGAAGCGCCGATGCGCGACATCGCGAAGGCCAGCAATATGATCAAGCGAGCCGGAGGGAAGTTCCGCGCGTACAATGACGTGTCGGGCCCGAATGCGGGAACGATCGCGCTGGTGACCGAGCATAGTGACGGGAAGGACTACGGCAACTACATGACGAAGCTTGAGACCGACAAGGACTGGCAGTCATTTATCGCCGAGATCAACTCGGCCAAGTCGCCGAACGCCGAGAGGGTCGCGACCGGACTCAACGTCGAAGTGCCGAGCTGAACTGAACCGGCGCGCAAAACACTTCTATCAAGAATTGGAGATAACTATGGCTATCGCACAAGTCTTTACCTACACACCGCGGCCCGGCGCTACGGAACAATTCCTCGCTATCGCCAAGCGCGCGGACAAGATTATCAGGGGATTGGGCGGCACCACGCGCCGCATAGCGCTGTCGCGGGCGCAAATCCAAATGCAATTCTCTACGTAATCGAAACGCCGAACTGGAAGGCGCACGGCGAGCTCAGCACGAAGCTCGAGACCGACAAGGACTGGCAAAAGCTGATCGCGGAAGTGACCTCGATGGACAAGCCCACTGCGGACCTTGTTTCATCCGCGGTTTATTCCGAGATTCCGCTCGGCTGATCGAATATCGCGGGAGGGGACGCGATCCTCTCCCGTGGTTCTCTCATTTCAGATGCGCCCGCGGAGGCGGTCGGCCATCAGCTCGGCGATCATCACGGTGCTGAGATGAGTGTTGGCGCGGACTATTTCGGGCATCACGGAGCAGTCGATTACTCGCAGTCCATCGATTCCGAGGACGCGACAATCAGGATCGACTACCGTGCGCGGGTTGGACGCGGTCCCCATCCTGCAAGTGCCTGCGGCATGCTGGGAGTCGAAGCAGTTGGCGCGCATCCAGTCGTCGAGCGCGTCTCCGTTGGGCGGCTCTTCGACCATCCCTTGCACCATCAGAATCGGATTGCCGAATCCCACCGTGTCGGCGGCGTTGCGGATTGCGGGATGTCGCGCGAACTCGCGCAAGCGGCGAATGCCGTCGCGCATGCGGACCAGGTCGCGCTCGTCGGAGAGCATCCGGAAGCGCACGTCGGGATCGATCTCGGGATTCGGCGAGGTGATGCGCAAGCGGCCGCGCGAATAGGTCTGGTACGCGGCCATCCAGATGAAGCCGTGCGAGCGGCTCATGCCGATCAGGTTCATCGCGATCAGAAACATATCGTTTTCCCCCGCGCCGCCGAGGCCCGAGCTGTACCTGACGGCGCAGTTGGTGTGACGCGAAAATTTATCGGGGACACGCGCGGCGGGCTTGAGCGCCATGCCCATCGCGAGCATCGGATGGTCGATCAGATCGTGGCCGACCGGAAGATCGGCGACAACGCGGATTCCGATCGCGCGCAAATCGTCGGCAGGACCCACGCCGGACCTCATCAGGATCGCGGGTGAATGGATCGCGCCAGCGCACAGGATGATTTCGCCGCCCTCGATGCGCGTCCATCCGTCGCGCGTGCGCACGCGTACCGCCACCGTACGGTTGCCGGCAAACTCGACGCGATCGATCAGTGCGTCGCCGACGATGCAGAGATTCGGACGCTCGCGCGCGGGTTCCAGGTAGCCGTCGTTGGTCGAGACGCGGGCGTCGTCGCGGCGGTTCATCGCATACGGCGAGACTCCGGTGCCGGTCGGAGCGTTGTGGTCCTCGCACCATCCGTAGCCAAGGTCGAGGCAAACGTCGCGGAGCGCGCGGTCCGTGCCGCTCCATCGATCCTGCGGCGCGCGCCAGACTGGAATCGGGCCGCCGCGGCCGTGATACGGACGATCGCCGAAATCGAGATCGTCTTCGAGCTTCTTGAAGTAGGGCAGCACCTCCGCGCCCGACCATCCGACGCATCCCTGGCGCGCCCATTCGTCGAAGTCGGCGAGCATCCCGCGAATCGCGATCTGTCCGTTGATTGCGGAGCTGCCGCCGGCGCCGCGACCGCGCCAGTAAGGCATCGGCGGTTGCACGTCGGTGCGCCGCGCCTTCAAGGCGCCCCATTGGTACTTCTGCATGTCCTCGGAGCCGAGAAGGATCGCAGCAGGATTGGCGACGCGCATCGCGTCGGGTGTCTCGGCGGATCGATAGTCGGGACCGGCCTCCAGCAGGAGCACCGAGCGATGGGCATCTTCGGACAATCGCGCGGCCAACGCAGCGCCGGCCGATCCTGCGCCGACGATTACGAAGTCTGCTTTGTCGATTTGCATCTCAGAGCTTGGGATTGTTGCGCGAGAATTGCCGGAACTTCGCGACCAGCGGAAAGCCGGCGGGCGTGTCGATGATTTGCTCGAGCGCGAAGTCGATCACCCGTTCCGCGCCGGGGAAGGTGCGCACACGTTCGGGATTCCAGTCGATCGATGCACGACCGGTGAGTTGGAGAGTCCGGCCGCTGTCGAAATCGATGAACAGAAGCCCGGCGCGCGGATTGACCGTCACGTTGCCGAGCGTGTTGAACATGCTGTTGCCGTTGTAATCGGGGAACGCGATGCGCTTTTCATCGAGCACTCGTACAAAGCCGGGGTTGCCGCCTTTGTGCGAGACGTCGGCGCCGCGCTCGGGATTGTCGGTCGCAATGAAGAATGTGTCGGCGTGCGAAATCTGCTGTTGCTCCGACGCCGTCAGCGTGGCGGCGACGCGAGCTTTCATCTCTGCCGCTTGAGTTTCGCGGGTGCCGACGAAAATCCGCTCCTGCAAGTAGCGCCGGCAGTTGCCGTACACCTCATCGGTCGTGATGTAGATTGCGCCATCCTTGATAACGCCGCGACCGTTGACGCGCACTCGACGCGAGGCGACGAAATCGGGAGCGAACAGGGCGATGTGTCCCTCGGTCGCGAGATTGCGGAACAGCGGATCGCTGGACTTTCTATGCGTTGCGATCCTGAGTGTGCGATCGTCAATGGTTTCGATGAATCCCGGGTCGCCGGTGACGACGGAAGCCCAAACGCTCCCGCCACCATCGACAGTACCGAGTACGCACATTTGCCGGCGTTCGAGAAACTCACTGGCGCCCGGCGGAAGATGGTCAGCGATACCATCGCCGACATCTTCGGCGATGTCGCGGACTCCGGCGCGTTCCTGGACCGCAATTTCACCGCGATGAAAGCTCATCGACTGCTATGGCGCGGGCGTCGTTGCTTTCACCCGGAGCTTGACGAGGCAGGGCGGGCCGTCCTCGCCGTAGCATAGATTGCTCACTTCGCCGAGTTTCGGATCGCGGTCGTCGTGCGTGTAGTCGGGACAGATCCAGTGGCCGCCTTCGCGATAGAGCGCGACCGCAAAATATCGGCCCGGCGCGAGATTGCCGCCGATCGGATCGCCCCGCGACGAGACCTCGCGCGAGTTGACGATCTCGAATCCGTCGTGCGCCGCGTCGGGCGAGTAGAGCATAAAGAAAATCCGCCATTGGCGGCCGGGACTCGCGGTCACCTGGTATTCCATCGAGCGATCGTACGAGAAGACAGGCTTGTCGCGGCACAGCCACGGGCGCGCCTCGTCGGCGAACGCGGGGCTCGCGAGCAGCGTCGCGAGAATGGCGGCGGTCGAGAAGAATTTCAAAAGTTTCATGACGCTCACTTTTCCCGGCTTGCGATCGCGATGATGCGGCCGACGATTTCGCCGAGGTTGGAGTCCTTTGGGGTGAAGACCGCTTTGACGCCGAGATCGAGCAGCGCTTTGCGATCGGCCTCGGGAATGATCCCGCCCATTACCAGCGCGACTTCGCCGGCACCGCGAATTTTCAGCAGATCGATGGTCTCGCGCGCGATTGACATGTGGGCGCCGGCGAGGCTCGAGATCGCGAGCACGTCAACGTCTTCCTCGAGCGCGGTCGCGACCATCTGTTCGGGCGTCTGCTTGAATCCTGCGAGCACTACTTCCATCCCGGCCTGCATGCATGCGTGTGCGAGCAACTTTACCGCATTGATGTGCCCGTCGAGGCCGGCCTTGCCGAGCGCGATGCGAATTTTGCGCGACGCGTGCGGCACATTGAGCGCGCCGACACTGACGCTGGTTTCGAGAATCGGCGGCGTATAGCGGCCGCGGCCGACGCGCACCAGCGAGTCGGTCCATTCGCCGACCGTGCCGCCCGCGCGCGCGAGATCGATGGTCGCCTCGATGAGTCCTTTGTCGCCGTCATTGGCGGCTGCGCGTTCGAGCGCCTCGCGAGCTTTGGCGACAGCGGCCTGATCGCGTGTCGAGCGCCACTTTTTGATCGCCTCGACGCGTTCTTTTTCCTTCGACGCCTGCGCGGCGTGGTCCGCATTCTGTTTCGGCGGCGGCGTGAGTCCGACTTCGCCAGTGAAGGCGTTGACGCCGATTTGAACGATCTCGCCCGACTCGACTTTGCGATGCCGCTCGGCAAGCTGGCGCGTGAGTTCGCCGCTGACGATCGAAATGGCGCGGGAGTAGCCAGCGTCGCGCAGGCGAATCGCGATTTCGCGGGCGCGCGTCGCGGTTTCGTCGGTCAGCTTTTCGATAACTTTGCTGCCCTCGAAAATGTCGCCGTAGGCGGCGAGACCAGTCTCGTGCATCAGCACCTGCTGCGTGCGCAGGCTGAGGGTTTGCTCGGACTGGTCGGGCAATGCGAGCGCCTCGCGGAAGCCCGGCAGCTGCAATGCGTTGACGCGTGCGTCGGCCGAGATAACGACCGGCAGCGCCTCGTATGCGATGCGGATGATATTCACTTCGGGCTGCGGCTCGGTGAGCGTGAGCGAGCGCACCTGGCATCCGGCGCGGAACGCGACGTCGTTGACGCCGTATTCGGAAGAGCAGAGATCGCGCCAGAGTTTGAAGTACGCGCGAATCTTGCAGATCTCGGGAACCAGCTCGATGCCGCTGTTGATGAAAAATGAAATGCGGCGGACGGTCTGCTCGAAGGCCGCGGCGTCGAGCTTGGGGCGGATCGCGTCGAGTATCAGCAGCGCATTGCCGAAAGCGTAGCCGATTTCCTCGGCCGGGCCGGCGCCGCTTTCCATATAGTGGTAGCCGCAACAATTTATCGGATTCCAATTGGGCACGCGCTCGACGGCGAATCGGATCAACTCGGTGGAGAGGCGGAACGACAGATCGGGATGAAAGATCGAAGTGCCGCGCGCCACGAATTCCTTCAACAGATCGTTCTGCGTGGTGCCGCGCAGTTCGGTCCACGAGACGCCGTGCTTTTCCGCGACGACCAGGTAGAGCGCGAGGATGAACGGCGCGGTCGCGTTGATAGTCATCGAGGTGTTGATCGATTGCAGCGGGATGCCTTCGAACAGGCGCTCCATGTCATTCCAGTGACAAATCGAAACGCCCGCCTCGCCGACTTCGCCGCGGGCGACGGGAGCGTCGGGGTCGTAGCCGTTTTGAGTGGGCAGGTCGAAGGCGATCGAAAGTCCGCGCTGTCCCTGCTTCAAGTTCGCGAGGAAGCGCTCGTTGGCCTGACGCGCGTCGCCGAAGCCGGCATAGGTGCGGATTATCCAGGGCTCGCGAGGCGGGCGCACTTTCTTTTCAGGTTCAGGCATCGACACAAGGTTAGTTATGGAAGCATCGGGATTCCAGCCGATGTAGTCATTCAATCTCATCCGCGTTTCTCAAGTGGTTCGGCCCGTATTTCGACCCAGGGGAAACGGCG
>PMOH01000064.1 GCA_003161515.1 Deltaproteobacteria bacterium | reverse complement strand
GAAATTGTGGGCAAGGTGCGATTCACGGGATGAGTCGTGACGCGCCGTTACCGCAGGCCGGCGACTTGCTCCGCTTCTTGCGGCTCTGATAGTTTCGGTTTTTCGCTGTTTCACTGTCGGCGCGCGCATAGCGCGTTCGTATCAGGCTTCGATCCAACGTCCCCGTCGTCTAGCTCGGCCTAGGACACCGGCCTTTCACGTCGGTAACACGGGTTCAAATCCCGTCGGGGACGCCAACCTTATGATGGCCGGAGAATACAAGAAATTACTGAACGACAATCACGAGACCTACTTCGAAGGCGAGCGGGTGCTCGATCGCGTTAGGCATCCGCTGATTGGCGAGTGCGGCGGGGATCTCGGTTGACTATGGATACCGCTCCTCGGCAACTGATCATCGGTTTGGACGCGATGGACTGGGAGCTGGTGCAGAGGTGGGCCGCTGCGAACAAGATGCCGACCTTCAGGCGTCTCATGCAGGAGGGCACGCAAGCCGAGTTGTCGACTGCCGACAGTCTGCCGGACGTTGTGTGGAATTGTCTTTGTTCGGGACTCAACCCGGCTCACCTGGCTCGCTACTTTTACGTGCAGCATGATCCCGGGACAGCCGGCTTGCGCTATATGCCCGACGATTCGTTCGGGGTGAAATATTTTTGGGATTATCTCAGCGACGCGGGCCGGCGTGTAGGGGTGGTGGACGTTCCGCATGTCGCCGGCTCCCCAAACTTAAACGGATTTCAGCTCGTCGCCTGGGGAGCTCACGCGGCTCACAGCGCTCGATCTTCGACGCCCCGATCGTTCCTTCACGAAGTGGACGAACGCTTTGGACGCTTTCCGGTAGGGGAATGCGACGCGGTAACCTCCGCTCCCGAAGCCAGGAAGCTGTTGCGCCAACGGCTGCTAGCCGGCGTACGCGCTCACGGCGAATTATTTCGCCACTGTATCACCGAGCGCGCCTGGGAGGTTCTGATCACAGTCTTTGCCGCGCCTCACTGTGCCGGTCACTTCTACTGGGCTGATATGGATCGCACACATCCCGCGCACGATCCCCAGGACCGACATCGGCTCGCCGACACCATTGAAGCGGTCTACCGCGCTATCGACCGCGAGGTCGGCGAGATGATCGAGGCCGCGGGTCCCGGGGTGCGAGTATATGTAATCGCGGCGCACGGCATGGGACCCATGTACCACGCCTCGTGGAACCTTCCCGAAATTCTCGATTACCTGGGATACGGGAACGAGGAATCCCGCCGGGTCGATCGACCTCGCGAAATCCATCAGGCCCGCTTCAATTTCTGGCGCACTCTGCGTCGAGCGGTGCCAGGGAAGCTGCAATATGCCATCAAGGCTGCGCTGCCCCAACGGTTGCAGAACGAACTGATCTTTCGCCTCTACCGGGGTAATCGATCCTGGGAAAACTGCCGTGCGTTCGCAGTGCCAAACGGCGACGCAGTCGGCGCAATTCGGATCAACCTGAAGGGGCGCGATTACAAAGGCGTCGTCGAACCCGGTGCCGAGTACGATCGAATCTGCGACGAGATCTGCCTGGCGCTCACCGAGTTGCGGGATCCGCTGAGTGGACGGCCGGTGGTCAAGCACATCGCGCGGCTCCAACGAGAACTGCACGGTCCCTACCTTGACCGCCTCCCCGACATCACCGCGCGCTGGGATCAATCCTTTCCATGGTGCTCCGTAAATTCGCAACGCTTTGGCACCATGCAGTTGCCAAACCAGGATGTGCGCACCGGTTCGCATAGACCTCCAGGTTTCTTGCTCGCGTCCGGCGAAGGCATCGCAAGGGGAGCGACCCTTTCGGGCGCGTCGATCTTCGATGTCGTTCCCACGATTCTGCACGGAGCCGGGGTACTCGTCCCTGAGGGGCTTGAAGGCCGCCCAATCCTGCATCCCGGATTTCCGTGCGCGGGGGGGTAACGAGGGTTCCGCGCGCGTCGAAGCCATCGTATCGGTTTGGCGAGACCGTCGCGGCCGGCTTGCGCGCCCGATGCTGGTGGCACGGCTGCGATGAGAGTTCGATTCTCGCGGCGCTTGGGCGAGACGGCCTCAACGATCACAGCCGGATCGTTCGGTAGCTCAGATTGCAAAAAGTCTCGGGCGAATGCCCAGCGAGTTTGGAACGCATCGGGTGAGGCTCAATGAACTCTCGCCCACAAATATCTCAGGGGTCGAGGAATCACACTCCGGCGGCCGTCTTCATGCCGGGGGCTATGCTTGGAATACGGGTCGATCCGCACTTTGCGGTCGTCGGACCGTCAGCACTGGAACGTTCGATTCGCGAACCGTACGCTCGGCCGCGCTTCCAAAAATCAGGTGGCCCAATCCGGACTGTTCATGCGAAGCCATTACGATCAGGTCGGGCTGAAGTTCCTTTTCGGCCTCGAGTATCGCGCTGGCGGGGTCTCCACGTCGCACCATAAGTTCACACTTGGTTTTGGCACCCAGAATTTCAGCCGCTACCTTTACGAGCCGAGCTCGGGCATCTTGCTCCCACTCAGGCGTCAAGGGTTCTACAGGCTGTTCAGATGGTTCGAAGGGCATAGGTACCACACGAAGCAGACTTATCGCGGCGTCGTATCTCTGGGCCAAGCGCGATCCAAAGTTCACTGCGGCAATCGAGTCCGGGTCAAAATCAACCAGGCAAAGAATCTTCTTCAGGGCTCCGATGGAGGTTCCGGGACCGAAACTCAGGACCGGTCGCCTCGACGAGCGAAGCACATGTTCAGCGATACTTCCAATGAACAGGCGATCGATGCGTGCCCGCTCGTGAGTCGCCATAGCAACCAGATCGACGTCAAGATCCTCTGCGGCCTTTTCGATTACCTCGGCGGGCCGTCCGACTTGCACAAGAATCTGGTGGCGCACCTTGGCCAAATGTTTTCGCGCGATCTGCTCCAACCGCAGTTTGTCGGGTTGCGTCGCAACCTTGGCGTAGGGATCAAGCTTGGTCGGGTCGCCTATAGGTACGAACTCGACGTGTATCAGGTACAGCAGCGCGTCGTCTTTTCGCGCTAGTTTGGCGGCCTGGTCAAGCGCCGCCATCGCGTTTTCGCTGAACGCGACCGGGCACAAAATTTTGTGGAATCGCCGCATTACTACTTTTTGTTGAGCACTCCCTCGAGTCGGCTGTGATTCTTCACGCACACGCCGAGGCTGGTGAAGGGATCCGGCCAGTCGTGCTTGACGCAGTAAGGCAGCGCTGCCATGTCGTTGTCAGTATATCCGCGCGCCGAAAGATCCTTCTTAAGGCAATCGGTGTGCGGTTTGTTTGAGCCCGCGACACCGGCCGCGTCGTCGGCAGCTTCAGTTATCAGCGCGTTGCGCAACTCGATCTTCACCTGGGGATCTTCACTCTTACCGAGCGAGCCCGCTACGTTGCTTGAGGGACCGCAGGTCCCCACCGAATCAATGAACGCCTCCTCAAGTCCGATCGTATTCAGATCTTTTGCGAATCCCACACCCACCGCTGCCATCAAAATGCTTGCCGCTATCAATGTCACCGCAATTTGTTTCATCGCAATTTGTCCTCCGGGTCTAGAAGGTCAAAGGCATGACTTAGTCTTCTTATCTTTCAGATCGATTTCGGTCACGATGCGCTATTGTGTTCGGGCGGGTTCCATCGGACGAGAATTTTCGAAGGCTGGTTCTTCATAAGGTGGTGAATCTCTTCCCACCGACCTCACGAGGTTAATTTGAACGTCTCGATCCTGAGTATGCGTTCAATCAAATCAAGACGTAAAGCGCGATTTGTAATCCGAAGAACAAACAGTGCCGATGGCGGGAATGAGCCGAACACCGAATCTGCTACGATAAGATTGCGAAGCGCTGTTTGTACCTACACCCAGCATTTCTAGCTCCAGTCGTCGGTAAACTCATCCGGCTTACGGTTCGCTTTCGAAACCGCAGGGATTACTGAAGTGTCAGCCAATATTGCGAGTACTGGCATTGGACGCACGGGCTGCATGTCTGCTCGGGCCGCGGCCATTGCCAGCAAGAGAGGCGCCTGATGGCCGCCTCTCATTCGGACGCGCTGGTGCTTTTCGGCGTGACGGGCGATCTCGCCCACAAGATGATTTTCCCGGCACTCTATGCGATGGCGAAGCGTGGCAACCTCAAAGTCCCGATAATCGGTGTCGCCTTTCCGAAGTGGAGTCTGGCGCGTCTGCGAAAACGCGTGACTGACAGCATCAAGCGATCTGGTGGGATCGATAACAAGCACGCCTTCCACCATCTTCTGTCTCAGTTCCAGTACGTCAGTGGGGATTATAAGGAGCCGGAGACGTTCACGGCGATAAAGGAGGCGCTTGGTAGCGCTCGTCGCCCGGCGCACTACCTCGCCATCCCACCGGCGCTGTTCGAGACGGTGATCAAAGGACTCGGCGCGGCGAACCTGGCGGAGCATGCGCGAGTGATCGTCGAAAAACCGTTCGGACGCGATCTGGCGTCCGCGCGGGAGCTCAATCGCGTCGCACAGACAGTGTTCCCGCAAGACTCGATTTTCCGCATCGATCACTTCCTCGGGAAGGAGGCGATCATGAACATCCTCTATTTCCGTTTCGCCAATTCGTTTCTCGAGCCGATCTGGAACCGCAACTACGTGGCCAGCGTCCAGATAACCATGTCCGAAGAAATCGGCGTTGACGGCCGCGGTGCGTTTTACGAAACAGCCGGCTGCCTGCGCGACGTGATCGAGAATCATCTCTTTCAGGTGGTCGCGTTGCTCGCGATGGAACCGCCGGCCGACAGGGACTTTGGCGCGGTGCATAGCGAGAAAGCGAAGGTATTTGAAGCCATGCGCCCGCTGAAGTCCGACGACCTGGTGCGCGGCCAGTACGCTGGCTATCGGAAGGAGCCCGACGTGGCGAAGAACTCCGACGTTGAGACCTACTGCGCACTGCGGCTTTTCATCGACTCGTGGCGATGGGAGGGCGTGCCATGGTACCTCCGCTCCGGCAAATACCTGGCCGAAACGGCAACCGAAGTCCTGGTGGAATTGAAGCCGCCGCCGCAGAAGCTTTTCGCGGACTCATCGCCGGCGACCGGAAGGGCCAACCATCTGCGCTTTCGCCTATCACCCGGCTCGGCCGTCGCGCTCGCCGCTCGGGTCAAGCGCGCGGGAAAAGAGTTCGTGGGCGACCAGCGAGAGCTCTACCTGTTCGAGGAACAGCCGGGAGAGGAAGCGCCATACGAACGGCTTTTAACCGATGCGATGGCTGGCGACGGAGCGCTTTTCACCCGCGAGGACGCAATCGAGGCCGCCTGGGCGGTGGTGAATCCAGTCCTTAAGAACCATCACCGGGTTCGTCCTTACAAGCGGCTTAGCTGGGGGCCGAAAGAGGCTGACGCGCTTATCGCTTCAGACGGCGGTTGGCACAATCCCAATCTCAAGGAGCCATCCTGATGATGGCCTGCTACACCAACGCCGTAGCATTCGGTCCAGGAGAAAAATATGAAAGCGACTCAACAACTCCATGAAATGGGCCAGAGTCTCTGGCTCGACAACATTACCCGAGGTCTGCTGACCAGCGGCACGCTCCAACGCTACATTCAGGACTTATCGGTCACTGGGCTTACTTCTAACCCTACGATCTTTGATCACGCCATCAAGAACAGTCATGACTACGACGACGCCATCAGCCAGAAATTGAAGGAAGGCAAGTCGGGCGAGGCGCTGTTCTTCGAGCTTGCAATCGAAGACCTGACGCGCGCCGCCGATCTGTTCCTTCCGATCCACAAGGCGACGAACGGGGTCGACGGCTGGGTGTCGCTCGAGGTCTCGCCAAAGCTGGCCTACGACACGAAGAGCACCATCGCGGCGGCGCGCGAGCTCCACGCGCGAGCGGATCGGCCCAACCTGTTCATCAAGATTCCTGGCACCCGCGAGGGTCTGGGCGCCATCGAGGAATCGATCTTCGCGGGCGTAGCAGTCAACGTGACGCTGCTGTTCTCATGCGAGCAATACGTGGCGGCGGCGGAAGCGTACATCCGCGGGATCGAACGACGCGTCGCCAAAGGCTTGAATCCAAATGTAGGTTCAGTCGCCTCGCTGTTCGTCAGCCGGTGGGACGTAGCCGTGGCGGAGAAGGTACCGGCAAGCCTTAAAGACCAGCTAGGTATAGCGGTGGCCAAGCGTACCTACAAAGCATTTCGGGAATTGATTGGTTCCGATCGCTCGCTGCGACTCCTCAATGCCGGAGCACGCTCGCAGCGCATGCTATGGGCCAGCACTGGGACCAAGGATCCGAAATCATCTGACGTCCTATACGTCAAGTCACTTGCAGCGCCTTACACGGTGAACACCATGCCGGAAAAGACCTTGCAGGCGCTCGCCGACCACGGCGACCTCGGCACGACGATGCCGCCCGATGGCGGCGACGCGGAACAAGTCCTTGAGCGGTTCACAAAGGCTGGTATCGACCTCGACGCTCTGGCGGCCCAGTTGCAGCGCGAGGGCGCTGAGTCCTTCGACAAGTCCTGGGACGACCTTCTCGCCTGCATTGCGCAGAAGAGCACTCAGCTCAAGAGCTAGCCATGGGCACAAAGATCATCGTCAGCGGCTTGCAGCGGGCAGGTTTCAGCGGCGGTTGGT
>PMOH01000157.1 GCA_003161515.1 Deltaproteobacteria bacterium | reverse complement strand
GTCGGCTGATTTTTTGGCAAGAAAATTATCTGTCCAACGAACAGACTGTTGGGGTCTTTTATTTGCGGATTGGCGTTTATCAAATCGCGGGTCCGATCCTTCGAGCCCAGGTACTTCGCGGCCAAATCATGAAACGTGTCTCCCTGCCGGATGCGGATGATGCTGGGCTCAGGCGGAGCCGTCACCACCGATGCGGGAGCCTTTTCCGCCTCGACCGGAGGCGGTGGCTGAATCTGATTGTTCGCAACTGGCGCAGGAGCAATCGCGGGACGGGAGACCGGCACTTCGTCGTGATGCTGGACGCCATTCCACTCGTACGCCGACAACATGACGCCGCCGAATCCGATCACGGCCAGCGCTGCACAGGCAGCGGCGGCGAGCACCAATCGTGGATGCCTGCGAATCGCGGCGGGCTCCAGCTCGGGTAACGCGGCATCATCGGGTACCGCGGCAATATCGAGTTCGGGTAGCTGACTAACCTTCGGCTTCAGGAAAATATCCTTGTAGTCGGCGACCACCTCGCGCGCGACATCCAGCGTCACCGCGCCCTGGTTTTTCGAGTACGCCAGCAGCAATGCGTTGTGACACAGGACGTTGAGGCGCCGGGGAACTCCAGCGGCGGCCTCGACCAGGTACTTGAGTGCGTCCGCTTCGAAGATTCGCGCAGATCCGTTTTGCGCGTGCATCCGGTAATTTACGTAGGCGATACTTTCGTTGGCGCTCAGCGCCGGCAGAGTTACCTTGGTCGAAATTCGCTCCCGCAGTTGCCGCAGATAATGCGCCGAGAGGCGATCGAGCAACTCCGGATGTCCCATCAGGACGAATTGGAGTTCGCGGTCTTGCCCACCGCAAGAATTCGACAGCAGCCGAAGATCCTCGAGCGTATCGTCGCTCAGGTTCTGCGCTTCATCGATGACGATTGCGGTGCGGCTGCCCAACGGCCGATTTGCAAGCGCGCGCTCGAGTGCTTGAATCAGTGGGAGCTTGCCTGAATCCGTGGTTACTACGCCCACCTGCGGCAGCACGACGCGCATGATTTCGACGAAACTGAGTCTTGGATTCGGCACCACCGCGATCTGAAGATTCGGCAGACTGCGCGCGAGGACTGAGTTCAGCAACGTAGTCTTGCCGGTTCCGGTTTCGCCCAGCAGCACCATGAATCCGCATTGATCGTGAATCAGCGCCCATTCCAATGCGGCCAGGCATTCGCGATGAGCCGGGCCGAGGTAAAGCGTCGGCGACGGCGTGAATCGGAACGGCGGTCCATCGAGTCCGAAGTGCCGGTAATACATGGTCGTTACACCCGCTCGCTCAGCACTGCGACGATCGGCAGTCCAGTGAGATTGTTTACGACGCCCGACGAATAGATCTTCGAATCGCTTTCTTCCGCCCAGTACGCGGCCGCCACTCCGAACAGCGCCGCCAGTAACAAGCCGACGGCCATATTGAACGGGATACTCGGAAACACCGGCTGCAGCGGGACGATCGGCGGCTGCGCCACGCTGACGTTCAGAATCTTGTTGGTGTTAAGGGCCTCGGACGCGCGCGCTTCTTCAGTTTTGCGGACGTAGGCCTGGTAGGCGTCGGAGTCCGACGACACCTGCCGCTGCAATCGCTCCATGTCCACGCCGTTATTCACCAGCAACGACAGTTGCTGTTTCGCGGCATCGATCTGTTTGTCGAGCTCCTCGCCCGTCGCTTTTCCCGAAGACGCCGCGGTGCTCGCTTGCTTCAGGTCGGTCTGCAGCGTGATCCAGACCGGATTCACGTCAGTCAATTGCTCGTTGACCTCGAGGTTGTCCTCGTTGTCGAGAATCTTTTCCTCGGAGGCGAGCTTGGCATCGATCTGTTTGATGCGCTTGCTGGTCGGCTGATAGCGGGTCAGCAGCTCGGCTCGCTCCGCGCGCAACTGCATCACCTGCGGCTTCAACTGTTGCAACGCCAGGTTTTGCTCTTGCCGCGTTTCTTTCTGAATCCGGAGCGGCGTGCTCCCGAGTTCCGACTGTATGGATGTTACCTGCTGCTGGCTTCCTGAAACCTGCGCGTCGGTTTTGGCGGCAGTACTCTGCAGATCCGATATGCGCGCGATGAGTGCCTTCTTTTGCTCGTCGAGATTACCGATGCCGGTCTTGATCTGAAAATCGCGAAGCTGTCCCTCTGACGCTTCCAGCCGCGCCTTCAGCAGGCTGGTCTGCTGCTCATAAAACTTCTCCGCCTGGGGGTCATGCGACAGGCTGGCGTGAAATTCCAGGTAGCGAACCATCAGACGATCGAGAAAATCTTTAGTCCAGGCGCGGTCGTGTGAGCGGAACTCGACCTCGATGATGTTCGAGCGCTTGATTACCGACGCGTCCAGATTGCGCTCAACGTCAATCGCCCACGCGTCCCGCGGACTGAGCCGCGGAATGCTGTGCAGCACGTGGTAGCCCTCGAGCGGCAGACGAATCGCCGCTTTCACGGCGGCGACCGCCATTCCCGAGCGATGCTCATAGGCGCGCGGAACCGGCAGGCCCTCCAGCGCGAGGCGGACCAGGTACAGGCTGGTGATAAGTTCGCGTTCGGAATTAAGATCCTGTTCCTGAACCGGATTGTTGACCGCGGCAGAATTCTGAGGATTGTTGCTGCCCTGCAAGTCGGGCGACACCAGCAACTGCGCGCGATTGTCCTGCACCAGCACCTGGCAGTTGGACGAGTAGA
>PMOH01000150.1 GCA_003161515.1 Deltaproteobacteria bacterium | reverse complement strand
GCTGGCAGCCATGCGTGCGATTCTTTGTTCGGCATCCAATTCTGTGAGCATCGCGCGCGCGGTTTCGCCGACGCGTTCTTCGACTTCGGCCATCGTCAGCGAGCCGTGCGCTTTGATCAATTCGTAGAGTTCGTCGCGCGAGCGTGGCTTGCGGCCGGCCGCGCGGCCGGTCACCTCTGCGACGACGCTGTCCACCGCTTCCGACGAAAGCAGATCTGAAAGGTCTTCCTTGCGGAAGACGTCCTCGGCCATGCCGCGATTCATCGAGACGGTGCGCGAGCGGCGGTTGGCGCGCTCGCCGTCGTCGAGGAACGAGTAGTCCCATGCGAGCAGCAGGCGATGCGCGAACACCGACGGCGCAATTCCGTCAACGGCGACGGTGCGAATCGCCCCGCTCTCGATTCCTTCGAGCAGCTGGATGGTGCGCGGCAAGTCGGTGGACTCTTCGAGGCATTCGCGAATCGTTTCGTCGATCACGAAATGGTCCGGGAGTTCGATCGCGCCGGGGCGGTTCTCGAAGCATGCCTGTTGGCCGGGGAAAATCGAGGACAGAAGTTCCTGCGAGCGCAGACGCTGAATCCAGGCGGGGACTTTCTTGCCGCGCGACGAGCGCATCACGGCTAGTGCGCGGGTCGCGACGTGACGGAAGCGCACTTCGAACATCGGCGCCGCCAGAATCGCCTGGATCAGCACGTCGCGAGCGTTGCGGGCCTTCAGCATGCTGAAGAGAGTGTCGAGCGGAAAACTGTGACGCGAATTCAGCGCGAGCAGCACGCCGTCGTCGATCGCCGACGCCTGGATTTCGAAATCGAACGACTGGCACAGGCGTTTTCGAATCGCGAGACCGAGGCCGCGATTGAGCCGAATTCCAAATGGCGTGTGGATGACGATTTGCGTGCCGCCGAGGCCGTCGAAGAAACGTTCGACGACGACGGTCTTTGCGTCGGGAATCGCGCCGAGCGCCTCGACGCCGCGGCGGACGTAGTCGGTGGCTTGAGTGGCCGCGCGTTCCGACATTGCGCATTCGGTCATCAGCCATTGTTCGGCCGAATCGTTGCGTTCGATGCGATTCCAAATCTCGTGGCGGAGAGCGGCGATCTCGGCCGACATCGCAGGCGAACGGCCGCCCGCCTCGGTCAGCCAGAACGGTAATGTGGGCGCCATGCCGGGCGCGGCTTCGACCATCAGGCGTCCGCGCGAGCTGCGTTGAATCTGCCACGGCATCGAGCCGAGCGAGAAAACGTCGCCGCGCGACGACTCCTGCGCGAAGTCCTCTTCGACATCGCCGATTTTGCGGCCCTCGGATTCGATCACGACGTCGTAGTTGCCAGCTTCGGGGATGGTTCCGCCTGAGGTGATTACCGACAGTCGCGCGGAGCGGCGCGGGCGGACGCGAGCGTTGACGCGATCGAAGAAAATTTTAGGCGCCGCGCCCATTATTTTTTCAGGTAAATCAGTCCCCAACTGTTCGAGCAGATGACGAAGCTTGGAGGCGTCGAGATCGCCGAAGTTGTACGCGCTGCGGAGTATGCGCAGCAGATCGGCCTCGGAGATTTCGTCTTCTTCGGCGGCGATCGCGACGATTTGTTGTGCAGCTATGTCGACGCATCCCATCGGGATTTCGACTTCATCGAGATGACCGTGGCGAATCGCGCGGACTGCCGCGCCGCATTCGAGCAAGTCGTCGGTGGTCAGCGCGAAGAAGCGGCCCCTGGGCGTCGCGCCGAGGCTGTGCCCCGAGCGCCCGATGCGTTGAATTGCGGCCGAGATGGATTTCGGCGTATCCAGCTGGCAAACGAGATCGACTGCGCCGACGTCGATGCCGAGTTCGAGCGACGCGGTTGCGACGATCGCCTTCAGCTCACCGCGCTTGAGGCGCTGCTCGGCGAGCAAGCGCTCGGCGCGCGCGAGGCTGCCGTGATGCGCCATCACGGCGTCGGTGCCGAGCCGCTTCTGCAGATTTATAGCGACACGCTCCGCATGGCGGCGGCTAAGGGTGAAAACCAGGGTGGTGCGATGCTCGCCGATGAGCCGCGCGACTTCGTCGTACATCGCTTCCCAATGCGGATGGGTCGCGAGCGGGCCGAGGTCGGGACCGGGCGCGATGACTTGAAGATCCATCGCGCGGACATGATCGTCGGCGCGAACTATTTTAATCGGACGCGGCGTGCGCGTGTGGTCGCTCGCGACCTCGTAGCCGGCGAGGAATCCCGCTAGCTTTTCGATCGGATTCAACGTTGCCGACAAGCCGATTCGATTGGGACGCGCATTGCCGCGACTCGTCACAAAGCGTTCGAGACGCTCCAGCGTCAAAGCAAGATGCGCGCCGCGCTTGTTGCCGGCGAGCGCGTGGAGTTCATCGACGATCACATGACGGACATTGGCGAGCTTCTCGCGGAACTTCGGCGAGGTCAGCAGGATGAACAGCGATTCGGGCGTGGTGACGAGAATATGCGGCGGCCGCCGAAGCATCGCAGTGCGCTCGCTCGCGGAAGTGTCGCCAGTGCGAAGGCCGGCGCGGATACGCGAGAGATCGAGGCCCGATTCGGCGCCGACGTCGCTAACGCCGTGAAGCGGCTCCTCGAGGTTGAGCCGGATGTCGTTGGCGAGCGCCTTGAGTGGAGAGACGTACAGCACCGAGACTTCGTCGCGGAGGTTGTCGCGCGCTGCGTCGAGCACTAGGCCGTTGATCGCCCACATGAAGGCGGCGAGCGTCTTGCCGCTGCCGGTCGGGGCGCATAGCAGGACGTCGTAGCCGGGTGCGTCGTTGGCAGCCCCGATAACCGGCCATCCGAGTTCCTGCGCGCGCGAGGGCGCATCGAAGCGCCGCTGAAACCATGCGCGAACAGCAGGATGGAAGTCGTCAAGCGCGGTGGGCATAGGCAAGGACTATATCACTGGAATGCGAGCATACAGAAAATAGTTCCTGACAGGGGAGTGGCAGGAGAACTTTATTTAATGTGAAACCCGCGGTGGGTTTCACGCTTCCTTCGGCAGGGGTGACCCCTGCACCCAGTGAGAAGAAATCGCAAAATGGCGAGGACGCCCTTTTGCTCTCAGGTTCTTTTGGAGGACTATCCACTTGCGTTTGATATTTCGATTTTCCTAGAATTGTCGTAGTGAATCGGTACGTCGAACAGTTCAACGCGCTTGGGCAGAAGGATCGGCTGCAGATCTTTCGGCTGCTGGTGCGGGCGGGGCCGCAAGGGAATTGCGTCGAGGAGATCAAGCGCCGGGTCAGGATGCCGGGTTCGACGTTGTCCCATCATCTGGACGCGTTGACGCGATGCGGACTGCTAACGGCGCATCGATCGGGACGGTTTATCTATTACGCGATCGACTGGGCCAGGACCGCGAAGCTCATTCGGTTCATGACGGAAGACTGCTGCGCCGACCTGCACGCTACGCTGGGCGCGGCACCGGCGCGGTCACTCTCGGCCAATCACAGAACGTGAGGGCGACGCGGCGCTACATTCTAAACTGGCGGGATCATTGGAGGTCGTTATGAGCAACGAATCGATCAAGGAAACGGTCAGGAAGGAATATGCGCAGGCGGCGCTGCGAGTGACGAATGCGGGCGGCTCATGCTGCGGGGCTGCGGCGCCTGCGGGCAATCCGATCACGTCGAATCTCTACGCCGACGGCGAGCGCTCGTCGATTCCGGCTGAGGCGTTCGCGGCCTCGTTGGGATGCGGGAATCCGACCGCGCTCGCGGAGCTGCAGACGGGTGAAACCGTGCTCGACCTGGGATCGGGCGGCGGGATCGACGTAATCCTGTCCGCGCGCAGAGTTGGGCCACAGGGCAAAGCGTACGGTCTCGACATGACCGACGAAATGCTGGCGCTCGCGCGCGAGAATCAGCGCAAGGCTAACGTTCAGAATGTCGAGTTCCTGAAAGGCGAGATCGAGCATATTCCGCTGCCCGACAATTCGGTTGACGTAATCATTTCGAACTGCGTGATCAACCTGTCAAGCGACAAGGACCGGGTGCTGCGCGAGGCGTTCCGCGTGCTGAAACCGGGCGGGCGATTTGCGGTTTCGGATATCGTGGTGCGCGGCGAGATGCCGGCAGAAATTAAGCGCATGGTCGAGTTGTGGGCCGGATGTATCGCGGGCGCGCTCGAGGAGTCGGAATACCGATCGAAGCTCGCGGCCGCTGGATTCGATCAGATCGACGTGGAGCCGACGCGAATCTACACGGCGGCAGACGCCGAGGGATTGTTTGGCGACAACAAAAGCATGCAACAGATCGCGCGGATGGCGGACGGCAAGTTCATGAGCGCGTTCGTGCGAGCGCGCAAGCCGTGAAGTCGATCGCCGGCGTCGGGCTGGCTGACGTCGTCTCCGCATACAGCGGTCCGCAGACAGAGTTCATGCAACTGCTGTTTGGACAGCAACTTCATATCGGGGGTATGAAGGCGTCGCTTGACCTGGCCGAGCGGGCGGGAATCAAGTCGGGGCTCATCGGGGTCGATCTGTGTTGCTGCATCGGCGCGGGAATGCGGTGGTTGGTGCGATCGCGGGAGGTCGCGTCGATGACTGGGGTCGATGCGACCGAGGCGGTGGTCGAGCACGGGCGGCGGCTGACGCGCGAAGAAGGGCTCGAGGATCGCGTCCGCTTCATCGTGGCCGATGCATGTCATAGCGGACTGCCTTCGGACAGCGCAGATTTCGTTTGGAGCGAAGATGCGTGGTGCTACGTCCCGGATAAACCGAAATTGATTGCGGAAGCGGCGCGCATCGTTCGCAAAGGCGGCGTCATCGCGTTCACGGACTGGGTCGAAGGGCCGGCGCGACTGAGTGACGCAGAGGCGCAGCGCTTCCTTGGGATGATGACCTTCGCCAACGTCGAGGACATTGCGGGCTACGTCAGGATTCTTTCGGACAGCGGCTGCGAGGTGCGCGTCGCGGAAGACACCGGACGCTTCGCTTCGCATTTCGAGTTGTATCTCAACATGATCGAGATGCAGCTTGGCTACGATGTGTTGCGGACCGTCGCGTTCCGGACCGATTTGATGGAAACGCTGGTCGAAGGATTCAGTTTCCTAGGGGAGATGGCACGCGCCGGCAAAATAGCGCAGGCGCGGTTCGTCGCGCGGCGGATGTAGGCCTAATTGCGGCGTCCGCGCGCGAAAGCACTTAATTGAATGTGAAACCCGCGGTGGCTTTCACGCTTCCTTCGGCACGGGTGACCCCTGCACCCGGTAATAAGAAAGGATGCGGGACTTCGTCCCTGTTAGAAGGTTAAAGGGCAAAGTTATCGCGACGGTTCCTTTAGCAAGGCGGGGAGTTGGGCGGTGAATTCGCTGCGGGAGAGGGTTTGGTCGTAGCCGGCGTCGCGGGCGGCTTTTAGAGATTTCAGATCTACGTGCGAGGCGAATCCGATTGCGCGTGCGCTCGGAGCGGCGGCGCGAATTTGCTTCAGGGTGTCGAGGGCGGGGAACGTTGCGTCGGAGAGATCGGTGAAGATGATCGACGGGTGAATCGCGGCGCATCGCGCGGCGACGGCGTCGAGCGACGACGCGTATTCGACTTCGGCGCCGACGACGGCCGCGACTGCGTCGATCTTCGCGCGGAAGAACAAATCGCGGACCAACGCGAGCACTTTCATATCATGTCGGCGAGTTTTACTGGTCGCGCAGTGCCGTTGCGGAAGCGGGCGGGAGAGAACGGCGTCAGATCGATTGACGGCGTGCGTCCTTTGACCAGGTCGGCGATTACTTCGCCGGTGATTGCGGAGAGCAGGATGCCGCTGCGGAAGTGGCCGGCGGCGAAGAGGACGTTGGCGACCGTCGGCGACGGGCCGAGTACCGGGAGCAAGTCGTCGCTGGCGGGGCGCAAGCCGGCCCATGCTTCGCGAAACGGAATCGAGGCGATCGACGGGACCATCGCACGCACCGCGCGCAGGATTCGTTCCATCCCGTCGAGCGTGACGGATTTGTTGAAGCCGGCGTCCTCGAAGATCGAGCCGGCGAGGATTCGTCCGTCGCGGCGCGGCACCACGATTCCGGAGGTCGAAAAGATCGAGGGGCCGACCAGGCCGGGGCGCGCGTCGAAGCATAGGATTTGCCCGCGCACCGGGTAGAAGTGGAGGCGATCGTCTTCGAGGCCGCGAATGTCGCCGGCCCACGCGCCGGCCGCATTGATGATGACGTCGCCCTTCTCGACCGATTCATCTGCGAGCCGCAGACCGACCGCGCGGCCGCCTTCAATTGCGATCGAATTGACGCGGGCGCCCTCGCGAAACTCGGCGCCGGCGTTGGTCGCGGCGTTGATGTAGGCCAGGGTGAGTTTGCGATTCTCGACGCGGCGATTATTCGGCATGTGCAGCGCGAAGATGATTTTTTCTGACAGCACCGGCGCGAGCTTAAAGGCCTCGCGCGGCGACAACTCCTCGACGTCGCCGCCGGCCGCGCGCTGCCATCGCGCGCGCGACTGCAACTCGGCGCGGGCCGCGTCGTCGAAGGCGACGTAGAGCACGCCGTGGTTGTCGTACTCGGGATCGACGCCGCTCTCACTGGTGAGGCGATCGACGATGGAGTCGAAGGAGCGCTTGCCCGCGAGCGCGAGATCGAAGAACGGGCCGGGCTCGTGCGCCTCGGCCTGCGGGCCGATAAGGCCGGCCGCCGCCCACGACGCCTCGAGGCCGAGACGCCCGCGCTCGAAGACGGTGACCTCGACGCCCTCGGACGCGAGCCTCCATGCGACCGAACTGCCGATTATTCCGCCGCCGATTACGAGAGCTTTCACGCGACTAGATTACCGGCGCGATTGAGCAGGCGAAAGCGGGAGCTATTGCGGAGGCGCGTCGTCGATGATTCACTCGCACGTCGTTGAAGGCTGAACGCTACTCGCTGCTATCGGCGTCGCGATGGACGGTAATCCTGTCGATCGCGCTGGCGACGGCTGACAACTTCGCCGAGCCGGACTTGTGGATTCACATGCTGACCGGCCAGACGACGCTGCGCACCGGTCATATCCCGCGGTTCGATACCTACTCTTACAGCGCGGTGGGCGCGCCGTGGCACAATCACGAATGGCTGTCGCAGGTGGCGCTGGCATTTTTCTACGCGCATCTCGGAGTGTTCGGGCTGAAGCTGCTGAAGCTGATCTGTTCGAGCATTCTGATAATCGCGCTGGCGATGGGGATTTCAGCAAGCGGCGCGGCGGCGCGCGTGCAGCGGCTGACTTTGATTTTTAGCGCCGTCGCCATTTCGACCCAAATGCAATTTCGGCCGCAGCTCTTCACCTTCATGATGATTGCGGTCGTGATGATGGCGCTGGCGATCGAAGTCTATCGAGGGCGCGCGATTCTGTGGCCGCTGATCCCGATGTTCACCTTGTGGGCGAATTTTCATGGCGGTTACATCGTGGGGCTCGGCGCGATGGGTATCGCAGCCGCGGTGATGTTCGTCCAGGGATGGTTGGGCGACGCGGGGCGCATGTCGTCGGCGTGGCGAGTCGCATTGGTCACGCTTGGATGCGGCGCAGCGACGCTTATCAATCCGTTCGGCGTCGGCTTGTGGACGGGAGTGGCGCATTCGGTGCGCGACCCGCTGATTCGGCAGGTAATCGCCGATTGGGTGCCGCTGTATAAGATGATCCTGTCGAATTGGCGGGACTCTCCGAAGACCTTGATTCAGTACCTGGCGCCGATGCTGATGTTTGGCGGGTTTGCCGCGGCGGTCGCTTTTGCTCCCGACCTCGAGGACGCGCCGCTGCTAGCAGTCGCAACGATTTTTATCGGCGCCGCGTTCTATGCGGCGCGCAACGTCGCAGTCGGAGTGATCGCAGTCGCGATTCCGCTCGCGCGTCACGCGAGCCTCGCATTGAACCGCCGAGCTACCAAGGCCGACGCACAGCCGGACGACGAGGGCGAGCCGCCGGCGGCGCTGATGGCGATTTGTGCGCTTGCGCTCTTCCTGGTCGGTGGAACGTTGTCCAATAATCTAAAGACCTGGAAGCCGATGCCGATCGGCGCGCTCGCGTACATGCAGCAGCACCAGCTTCACGGCAATCTGCTTCCGCAATTCGAATGGGGATCGTGGATCCTGTGGCACATGGGCGATGCGTTCAAAGTTTATATCGACCCGCGCGGCGAGCTGGTTTACACCGACAAGCAGGAAGGTGACTACGCGAGGTTTTTCTACGGGATGAACGGCGCGGCGCAACTGCTCGACGCGTATCCGCACGATTACGTGCTGATGGGCGTTCACGACAAGGGCGCTGACTTGGTCAGAGCGGACCCGCGCTGGCATCTACTATATAGCGATCAGAGCGCGGTGCTGTTCGGACGTCATGCGATTCCGGGCGAGGCGCCGGTCGTGGGCAACGTCGCGGGCGCCGACGGCAAGGCAAAAGACACCTATTTTCCGTGAGGCGGCGGGTGATAAATGTCGTGGCATCGGAGGCAGCATGGCGCGACTTATCAAGGGACTCGAGACCAAGCTGATTCACGCGGGCGAGCCGGAGCCGTTGATCGAAGGCGCCGTCGCGATGCCGATTTTTCAATCCTCGACCTACGAGTACGCGGGACAGACCAGCTACCACGACCTGCGCTACATCCGGCTGAACAACACGCCGAATCATACGGTGCTGCATCGCAAGCTCGCGGCGCTCGAGAACGCGGAGTCAGCACTGGTCGCGGGCAGCGGGATGGCGGCGATATCGGCGACGCTGCTGACCGTGCTGGCCGGCGGCGGACATCTGCTGGCGCAGGACTGCGTTTACGGCGGCACGCACGACTTGTTCGTCGAGGAGTTCCCGCGCTACGGGCTGTCGGTGGATTTCGTCGATGGTGACGAGCCCGCTACCTGGCGCGAGGCGATTCGTCCCAACACCAAGGCGATTTACGTCGAGTCGATGTCGAATCCGTTGCTGCAAGTGAGCGACTTGCAGGCGGCGGTGGACTTTGCGGCGGAGAATGGGCTGGTTTCGATCATCGACAATACGTTCGCGAGCCCGATTAATTTTCGGCCGGCGGAAATCGGCTTCGATTTGTCGCTGCATAGCGGCACCAAGTATCTCAACGGTCATACCGATATCGTGGCAGGCGCGGTGATCGGACGCGCGGACCTGGTGGAGAGCATCACGCATACGCTGAACCATCTTGGCGGCACGCTCGATCCGCACGCATGCTTTCTGTTGCATCGCGGGATGAAGACGCTCGCGGTGCGCGTGCGCCATCAGAATGAGAGTGCGCTCAAGATTGCGCGCTGGTTGGAGCAGCATCGCGCGATTGCGCGGGTGAACTATCCTGGCCTCGAGAGCCACTCGAATCATCTTCGCGCGTGCGAGCTGTTCGACGGCTTCGGCGGCGTGCTGAGTTTCGAGCTCGAGGGTGGCCTCGACGCGGCTGGCTGCTTTATGGAGCGCGTGACGATCCCGATCAGCGCGCCGAGCCTGGGCGGAGTCGAGACGCTGATCACGCGGCCCTCGACCACTTCGCATTCGGGAATGTCGGCGACCGAGCGCGCGCGGGCGGGAATTGGCGACGGACTCGTCAGGCTGTCGGTAGGGCTCGAATCAAGCGACGATCTGATCGAGGATTTTGAGACTGCGCTAGCCGGCTGCGATTAGGCTCGCCGAGGCATTTTGGGACATCCCGCGCGACACCACGGAAATTCGACGACCGCAGGCAACGTGAAGCCGCGATAGCAATTAGTTGCGATACCAAGTGAGGGCATTGGAATTGCTTGCTATGACGCGTGCACCTTCAGATAGATCCGTCCGCCGCAGGCGATGGCAGTCCTGACAGTGGTCATTCGCCCAACGGTGCGAATCCGGCTCTGGCTAGGACACCTGCTCACATAGCTGACGTAATCGAACCGCAGCCGGTGCGCGGTTCCGACGAAGCGAAGACGCACGTGATGGAAGACGGCGACGATTTTACCTTGCTGTCGCCGACGACGCGCGCGGCGACGCTGGTGATCATCGCCTTTCAAGTCGGATACACGCTGTTGGATCGGGTGGAGCATCCGCTGATGTTTCCGGGGACCGGTCTGCTTCACGTCGTGAGCATCGGCCTGGGGCTGATTGCGCTCTTGACCGCGATGTCGCCGCGTCCGATACGAAACTGGCGCGCGTTCGCGCTGTTTATCTGTGTGGCGATAATCGCGATCACGGCGCGGATCGCGGCGATCGACGGCAACTCCGAGGTGCTGGTCGCGTCGATTGTGTTGTTCCTCTTTGCCGCTGGCGCATTGCTTCCATGGGACCCACGCTTTCAGGCGGCGCTTGGGGCGAGCGGAGCGATTGCGATGTTGGGCTACTCGATGTACGCCCGCGAGCCGAATTCGCACTGGACGATCGACTGGACCAGGGTGATTAGCGCAATCGTGTTAGCGCAGATAGCTGCAATCCATGGCGCCCGCTATCGCCGGAAGTTGGCCGAGCAAGTCACAGCGCTGGCCGAGAACCAGCGATTGCTGATGGTCGAAATGAATTTGCGCGCGGAAGCTGCGGCGGCGCGCGAGCTCGACCATGTTCAGTTGCAAGCAAGCGAGGCGATGCTGCGCAAGGTGTTCGACGCGTCGCCTGACAACATCGCGATTAACAGTCTTACCGACGGGCGTTTTATCGCGGCCAACGACTCGTACTCGGTCGCCGGATACAGCCGCGACGACGTCCTCCGCTCGAGCGTGATCGCGCTTCAGATGTGGCCGAATGCGGACGAATTGACCCGGTTTGTCGAAACCATTCAACAGACCGGCCGAGTCAAGAACATGGAGATCGCACAGCGGCGGAAAGACGGGAGCCTCGAGACCGACCTGATCTCAGCCTCGGTGGTGGAAGTGAATGGCGAGCCGTGCGTAATTTCGATGGTCAGGGACATCACCGCGATAAAACGAGTCGAGACCAGACTGCGCGCGAGCTCCGCGGCGATGCGCAAGATATTCGACGCGACCCTGGACATTATCGTTGTGACGCGAATATCCGACAACGCCTACATCGATTTCAACCAGCAATTCGAGCGAATTGGATACGGGCAGCGAGACCTTGACGACGAGCGTGAGGGCAAGCGCCAGATGTGGGCCAGTCCGCAGCGGCAACAGGAGTTCCAAAAGCGGATAGAGGCCGAGGGCGTGGTGCGCAACATGGAGGCCGACTTTCTGAAGCCCGATGGCAGCGTGATGCCGGCGATCCTGTCGGCGGTTCAAGTTGAAATTGAGGGCGAGCAGTGCGTGGTCACGATGATTCGCGACCTGAGCGCGGAAAAGGAAGCTTCGCGCAAGCTCGAGCAGAGCGTGAAGGCGCTGGGCGAGAGCGAGGAAACATTCCGCAAACTGTTCGACGCCAACCTGGACAGTATGACGCTCACCGGCATCACCGGAACCTATATCGACGTCAACCAGGAATTCATCAAGGCCACCGGCTTCTCCCGCGAAGAGGCTATCGGCCATCATTTCTCGGAGTTCAACCTGTGGATCCATCCGGATGAAATGATCCCCTTCGCCGAGCGACTCATGCGCGACAACGAAGTCAGAAACCTCGAGGTGGCGTTCCGCATGAAGGATGGCTCGGAGCGGCCGGTGCTGCTTTCGGCGGTGAATCTCGAGCTGCATGGACAACTCTGCTGCCTGACCATTACGCGCGAAATTTCCGACCTCAAGATGACGCAGCGCGAACTGGTCGCCGCGCGTGAGGCGGCGCTGGCGGCGTCGCGCGCCAAGTCGGAGTTCCTGGCGAGCATGTCGCACGAGATTCGTACGCCGATGAATTCGATTCTCGGGATGTCGGATCAGCTGATGGAAACCGCGCTGAACGACGAGCAGCGCAGATATTTGAGCAGCGTCATCAGCAACGGCAATACACTCCTCGCACTGATCAACAACATCCTCGACCTGGCGAAGGTCGAGAGCGGGCGGATAAGCCTCGAGGCGGTCGAATTCAATCTCAAGGACGCGGCCGAGAAGGTGCTCGAGACGCTGGCGATTCGCGCGCACGAGAAGAACCTCGAACTTATGGTGCGATTTGCGCCGGAGGTCCCGGAGTCGGTGTTGGGCGATCCTTTGAGACTCGGTCAAATCCTGATCAACCTTGTTGGCAACGCGATCAAATTCACGCAGACCGGACAGGTGCTGCTACAGGTCGAGGCGGACTCGGCCACCGCGGGCCGGCTCAAGTTCACGGTGACTGACACCGGAATCGGAATTGCGGTCGACAAGCGCGACCTGTTGTTCCACCCGTTCAGCCAGGCCGACTCATCGACCTCGCGCAACTACGGCGGCAGCGGGCTTGGACTGGCAATCGTCGCGCGCCTGGTCGCATTGATGCACGGCACGGTCGAGGTGGCGAGCGAGCCTGGAACCGGCAGCGCGTTCTCGTTCACCGCGCAACTTGAAATCGCGCCCACGCCGCAGTCGTCGGAGTCGCCGCACCCGACTTTCGCCGACGTGAGAATATTGTTGGTCGCCGACAACGACGATAGCCGCTCGATTGTCGCCGAACTGCTGACCGCGCAAGGCGCGCGAGTGACTCAGGCGTCGTCGGCCGCCAACGCGATCGTAGAACTCACGCGTGACAGCGCGCAGAAATCGCGCTTCGAGTTGGTGGTAATCGACGGTACGATGCCCCGGCAGACTGGTTTTGAAGTCGCCGAATTCGTGATGAGCGGCGGGACCGGGCGGTTGCCGATCGTTATGATGCTCAGCACTCACGATTTGAGCAACCAAGTTGCGCGCCTGAACGCGATCGGAATTCGCCATTATATCGTCGAACCGGTGCGACGCGACGAGTTGTTCGCCGCGGTCGCGCGATCGCGCGCCGGAGCGCAATTCGATACGCGAGGCCACAGGCTCGTCCCGGCGGTTGCTCCGGAATCAGTTCCGCCGGCGATCCTCGAGCAGCCGTTGCAGATTCTGATGGCGGACGATTCGAGCGACAACCGCGCGCTCATCCGCGCGTATATGAAAAAAACTCCGTATCACCTGGTGGAAGCCGAAGATGGGCAGCAGGCGATCGATAAATTCATCGCCGGGAAATTCGACCTGGTCCTGATGGATATCCAGATGCCAATCGTGGACGGCTTCGAAGCGACCTCGACGATTCGCGTCTGGGAGGCAGCGAACGGCCGCCGCCGCACGCCTATCGTCGCCCTTACGGCGTCGGCGACGGGAGAAGCGATGCATCGCACGCTCGAGGCGGGATGCGACGCGCATGTAACCAAGCCGGTCAGAAAATCAACGCTACTCACCGCGATTCGCAACGCGTTGGAAGTGGCTGCGCTCGACGACGATCGACCAGGTGTTGCCAATCTCAAGGAGGAAATATGCCGGACCGAGTAATAGTTGAAGTGGACGAAGATCTGAGCGACCTGATCCCGGGTTTTCTAACGCACAAGCGCGCCGATATCGGCACGATTTTCGAGGCGTTGACGCGGCACGACTACGCGGAGATCGGGCGCATCGCGCATCGGATCAAGGGCGAAGGCGGCAGCTACGGATTCGAATCGATGACCGAGATGGCTCGCGGGCTGGAGCAAGCGGTCGCGGTCCGCGACGATGATGCGGTGATGACGCTCGCGCGGCAAATACTCAGCTACCTCGATCGGGTCGACGTTGTGTACCAGCCGTCCAAGGATTAACGCGCGGTTGCGCGCGCGGCGATCGCGATGCTAGCGATTGAAGTTGCTTGGAGACCTCGGCCAATCCAGCGCTCTCCCTCTTCTTCGCTTTGCTCGCCGCCGCAATGGTTGTTTCGTGTTGCGCGATTCCGGCAAGCGCGGCCGGCGTCGAGATACCGCCATCGGTCGGAGCTTACGCGTCGGCGCTGACTGACTTGCACAGATCGCGCGGCAAGAGTCCTATCGAGCCGGTGTTCGAAGCCGGCATGCAGGCGAGTCCGCAGATACAAGCAATCCTGCCCGACCTCAGCGAATCGCAGTATCAGCAAGTCCAGCGCCAGATGCAGGGGTTCATCGTGGTGCGCGAAGCGGTGATCGTCGTGCGTCCGAGCGTCGATTATTTCAAAAGCCTCGCGCGCAAGCAGGGCACGAAAGCGGACCGCGCATTTTTCGACATCTACGCGCGCACGGAACCCGACGGTAACGGCC
>PMOH01000089.1:5549-5929 GCA_003161515.1 Deltaproteobacteria bacterium | reverse complement strand
ATCGCGCGCTTCTCGCCGATCATGAAGAGCGTGGCGAAGTTCGCCGCCGACGGCGGGCTCGTCATCGGCACCTGCAACGGCTTCCAGATTCTGTGCGAGGCGCACCTGTTGCCCGGTGCGCTCACGCGCAACCGCTCGTTGTCGTTCGTATGCGATCGTGTGTTTCTCCGCGTCGAGAACGCGAGCACGCCGTTCACGCGTGCGACCAAGCAGGGCGACGTGCTGCGGCTGCCGATCAAGCACGGCGAAGGATTGTACGTCGCGCCTGAAGATGAGCTGCGCCAGATGGAAGAGCGCGGGCAGGTCATTCTGCGCTATGTCGATGCCGGCGGGCGCGAGAGCGACGCCGCGAATCCCAATGGATCGATGCGCGCGATCGC
>PMOH01000089.1:3890-5514 GCA_003161515.1 Deltaproteobacteria bacterium | reverse complement strand
ATATTTCAGTCGATTACAGGGAGCGCGCGATGAGCGCGCATCCTGTTTCGCTCACGGGCGAGCCGAAAGTTGACGTCGAGCAGGCCCGCGCGTTCGGACTGGCTCCGGACGAGTATCGCAAAATTCAAGAGATCATCGGGCGCACGCCTACCTACACCGAGCTCGGCGTTTTCTCGGTCATGTGGTCGGAGCATTGCTCATACAAATCGTCGCGCATCCACCTGAGAAAGCTGCCGTCGAAAAGCGAGCTCGTGGTGCAGGGGCCGGGCGAGAACGCCGGCGCGATCGACGTTGGCGACGGCTGGGCGGCGGTCTTCAAAATCGAAAGCCATAACCATCCGTCGTTCGTCGAGCCTTACCAGGGCGCGGCGACCGGCGTAGGCGGAATCCTGCGCGACATTTTTACGATGGGCGCGCGGCCGGTCGCGAGCATGAACTCGCTCAAGTTCGGATCGTTCGACCATCCGCGCACCCGCTACCTGCTCGGCGGCGTGGTCGGCGGGATCGGCGGCTACGGGAATTGCGTGGGCGTGCCGACGGTCGCAGGCGAAGTGATGTTCGACGCCGCATACAACGCCAATATTCTCGTCAACGCGTTCTGCCTGGGGCTCGTCCGGAAAGGCGAAATGATGAGCGCGAAGGCGCGTGGCGTCGGCAATCCGGTGCTTTACGTTGGCTCTGCAACCGGCCGCGACGGGATTCATGGCGCGTCGATGGCCTCGGCGGAGTTCGATAAGGAGAGCGAGGCCAAGCGGCCGGCGGTGCAGGTCGGGGATCCGTTCACCGAGAAATTATTGATCGAGGCGTGCCTCGAAGCGGGCAAGACCGGAGCGATCGTCGCGATCCAGGACATGGGCGCGGCAGGACTGACGTCATCGTCGAGCGAGATGCCGTCGCATGGCGGACTCGGAATCGAGCTCGATCTCGACCGGGTGCCGTTGCGCGAGGCGAATCTGACGCCGTACGAAATTCTGCTTTCGGAATCGCAGGAGCGTATGCTGATCGTCGCCGAGCGCGGGCGCGAGGCGGAATTGCAGGCGGTGTTCGAGAAGTGGGATCTGCACGCCGTCGTGATCGGACGCATCACCGACGATCAGAGATGGCGCGCGCGATGGCATGGGCAGGTCGTCGCGGATATTCCGATTGGTGCGCTGGCCGATGACGCGCCGCTCTACGATCGTCCTGCGGCTGCGCCGAAGATTCAGCCATCCGCTAAAACTCCTGCCATTAAGCATCCTGAGACTTCCAAAGCGCTGCGGGCGCTGCTCGACAGTCCCAACGTCGCTTCGAAGAAGTGGGTTTATCGGCAATACGACTCGATCGTGCAGAGCAATACGCTGCTCGGGCCGGGCAGCGACGCGGCGGTGATTAGAATCAAGAATTCGAGGCGCGCGATGGCGCTGAAAGTCGATTCGAATCCGCGCGCGTGCGCGCTCGATCCGTATCTCGGCGCGGTGGGCGTGGTCTGCGAGGCGGCGCGCAATGTCGCGTGCGCCGGTGCGCGTCCGGTCGGAATTACGAACTGCCTCAACTACGGCAATCCGGAGCGTCCCGAGGTGATGTGGCAGTTTATCCGCGGGGTTGACGGGCTGCGCGATGCGTCGCTCGCGTTCGGTGCGCCGGT
>PMOH01000089.1:2296-3879 GCA_003161515.1 Deltaproteobacteria bacterium | reverse complement strand
ACGTTACACAGTTTTTCAAGAATCCTGGTGATGCGATTGCGATTGTTCGCACTGCCGCGCCGTCTCTGGCAGCGAGTGAGTATGCGGCGCTGTTCGGAATCGACGGTGGGCGGCTTGGCGAAATCGATCTTGCGCGCGAAGCGGCCCTGGTGGACGGTCTGGTTGAAGCGGCTGAACGGGGGCTGATAAGATCAGCTCACGATATCGCCGAGGGCGGGCTTGCGGTGGCAATGGCTGAAGCCTGTTTCAATCCGCGGGCGATTCTGGGAGCCGAAGTTGAACTTGGGCGAGCTGGAAGCGCTGACGCGGATGATTTTTTTGGCGAAGGCGCATCGACCGTGATTTTGTCGATTGCGCCAGGCGACGCGACAATCGTCGAGAAATTGTTTGCGGGCCGAGGACTGGAGTTTGCGGTTGTCGGAAAAGTAATCGCCGATCCGCGGCTCAAAATTGGCGGAGCGATCGACGAAGACGTGGCCGGTTTGCAGCGAATTTACGAAGACGCGATTCCAAGGAGGCTCACAAGCGGTGACTGAAGAAGATTCGGTCCTTGCAATCGAAGCAGTCGAAGAATCGCCGCTGGATGTCTTCCACGAAGAGTGCGGCGTGTTCGGCGTGTACCGGCATCCCGAGGCCGCCAACCTCGCGTACCTCGGCTTGTACGCGCAGCAGCATCGCGGGCAGGAGTCCGCGGGAATCGTCTCGTCCAACGGCAAGTCACTAATCTCGCATCGCGGGATGGGATTGGTCGCGGACATTTTCAATACTTCGATCATCGCGGCGCTCGAAGGCACCAGCGCGATCGGGCACAACCGCTACTCGACGACCGGCTCGACGACGATCGGCAACTGCCAGCCGCTGGTGGTCGAGTATGCGCGCGGCGGACTCGCGCTCGCGCATAACGGCAATCTCGTAAATTTCAACGAGCTGCGCGAGCGGCTCGAGTCCACCGGCTCGATCTTTCAGTCGTCGTCGGACAGCGAAGTGATGATTCATCTGATCGCGGCCTCGCGCGCGCCCACACTGCCCGAGCGGGTCGCGGAGGCGCTGTCGCAGGTGCGCGGCGCGTATTCGCTGGTGGTGCTGACCGAAGATTCGATGATCGCGGTGCGCGATCCGCAGGGCTTCCGTCCGCTGGTGCTGGGCAATCTGAACGGCGCGACGATCGTGGCGTCGGAGACCTGTGCGCTCGACCTGGTGCGCGCCGAGTATGTTCGCGAGATCAATCCCGGCGAGATGATCGTGGTCGATGAGAGCGGCCTGCGCTCGCTCAACCCGTTCGCGCATGCGCCGACCAAACGATGCATTTTCGAGTACGTTTATTTCTCGAGGCCCGACAGCCAGGTTTACGGCCGCAACGTGTACCAGGTCCGCAAAGAGCAGGGGCGGGCGCTCGCGCGCGAAGCTCCGGCAATCGCGGATATCGTGGTGCCGGTGCCCGATTCAGGCACGCCCGCCGCGCTCGGTTACGCGGAGGAATCGGGAATCCCGTTCGAGATGGGACTGGTGCGAAGCCATTATATCGGCCGCACGTTTATCGAGCCGCGGTCGTCGATTCGCCATTTCGGGGTGAAGATCAAATT
>PMOH01000089.1:0-2283 GCA_003161515.1 Deltaproteobacteria bacterium | reverse complement strand
CTGGTGCGCGGCACCACGCTCAGCAAAGTGATCCCGATGCTGCGGCAGGCCGGCGCGCGCGAAGTTCACATGCGCATCGCGGCGCCGCCGACTACCCATTCGTGCTTCTACGGTATCGACACGCCGACGCGCGACGAGCTGCTCGCGTCGTCGCATTCGATCGAGGAAATCCGCAAGTATATCACCGCCGACACGCTCTCGTTCCTTAGTTGGGACGGGTTGTATTCGTTCAACGGCGAGAGCCGCGAGGGATTTTGCGACGCGTGCTTCACCGGGAATTATCCGGTTGAGATTCCGCGCGACACGACGCCTGCGCAGTTACATTTGTTTCTTGCCAATGAAGATGGGCTGAAAGCCGACCGGAGATAGGAACTTAATCTAATGTGAAACCCGCGGTNNGGTTTCACGCTTCCTTCGGCAGGGCTGAGCCCTGCACCCAGTATTAAGAAAAATGCGGGACGGAGTTTACCCTGAGTACTCGTAGGGTCCCTTTTAGAATTTTGTCGGGGCTCGGAGGGGGTGTCAGGGCGTTGAGTTGACGACGTCCTGGACGAACTGCTTCATCGGGTGCTGTGACACCAGTATGCAAATGCATCCGGTGCGCGGGTAGCTGAGGCAGACGCTGTAGCCCTTGTACTCGTAGTAGTGATGCTCGCCGCCATAGACGGATTCGCCCAGGTCCTGCGCCTCGCCCGGCGGTGGCTGTAGCCCGTGCGACTTCATGTAGGTGCATAGGATGGTGCCCGAGTCGCCGCGATAAAATGTGTACGCGACCGGGCTGCCATCGGGCAGGCGATCCAGCCTTGCGCCGACCATCTTGTAACCACGCTGCCTGAAGTCCCACACAAATCCCGGCAGCTGATGTTCTATGTAGGTGTCCGATAGGTCGGCGGGCGTGCTCGCCTTCACATTGGGTTCGAAATGCTCGACGAACTGCGCATAGTTGTTGATAGCCAGATCGAACGGAGGGATTGCGTGCGCCGGTGACGTGCCGCGACCGCCATGGAGTATCACGAACGCGAACACCGCGACCGCCGCAATCGCAATCGGCGCCCACACGCGCGCGCGCCGCATCGACAGGGGACCGCCGCAATCCGCACTGGCCGAGCGGTCGAGCCCGCGGCCCGCGGCATCTTTGGCGCCAGCTGAATCGATAGCGTCGAGCGCGGCGAGGATCGATCCGCGAACTATCGGCGGCGTCCGCCGAAGCGCAGCACGCTCGCGGAGCAGCGCTTTGACCGCGCGTTCTTCGGCGAAGCGCGCGCGACAATTGACGCATCCCGCAAGATGCTCCTCGGCCTCGCGCAACTCGGCGGCGCTTAACTCCCCGTCAACATGGGCCGACAGGTACTTGTCTATGTAGGTCTTACAATCCACTTTCTCGTGTGCGGCTTGCTACACTCCATCCGGCGTTCAACTTGGGAGTCAAGACCGTATTATCCCGCGCTCTTTGGCAAAGTTCGCTAACGTATCGCGCAGCAATGCGCGTCCACGTGACACTCGCGATTTAATCGTACCGATTGGCACGTTCAGAACTTCCGAAACTTCCTGGTAACTGAGTTCCTCGACGTCCACCAGCAGAATCGCATCGCGAAACTCGCCCGGCAAGCTCGCCAGCGCCGTCTCGACCTCACCCTCCATCCCCAGCGCCGAGAGCATCGCCTCCGGATTCGATCCGGCCGGGTCGGTACGCAGGCTTTCGTTCTCGACCTTGCGCTCGAACTCCTCCGGCGACGACGCGGGCTGCTCGCGGGACGATTTGCGATAGCCGTTGCGAAAATTGTTGAACAGGATTGTCAGCATCCACGCGCGACAATTCGTCCCGCTCTCGAATTGATGAAAGAAGCGNNATCGCCATCGTGTACAACGCGTCGAGATGAGGCAAAGCCTCGTCTTCGAATCGCTTGCGCCGATCCGCGCCGGTGCCGCTCTTGTCCGCCATATGCCAATTTCAACAACATAGCATCTCCCACCTATGAAATCTTGCATAGGCCCGAAATGTTCCCGCTGGCGCTGGTTTATTTTGCGATCGGCGGGCACGGCGGCCCGCCCCCGCCAGGTCGCTTTGCGCGTCCACTCAGCTCCGCTCTCCGTATTATTGATCGATGGAACCGATGGGCGGGCCCAGGACGTTTAGACTCTAAGCCGAAGCTATAGTAGGTTCGGCGCACAACCCGACAGTAAGGGAGACTCGGCTATGACTTCTAGAAAGGCGAAACTCACGGGCGCGATGCTGGCGACGGCGGTCGCGCTGATCTTCGCGGGCAACAATGTGTACGCGGC
>PMOH01000351.1 GCA_003161515.1 Deltaproteobacteria bacterium | reverse complement strand
TGGTCATACTTCATTTCGCGCTCGGCGTATCCGCCAATCTCCATCGCCTCCACAAAGTCGATGCGGAAATCGCCGCAGTCGCCGGACCGGTCCTCGGCGAGACCGATCCCACCAACGCCAAGGTGCAGTTGCAGGCCGGAATCGCAAAGATGAACAAGCGGCTCAACCTCATCGGCGGCAACCTGACTCATTCGCCGCTCGATACGCTGGTCGCGGTGTCGCGAGCATTGCCGCCGCGCTTCCCGGTCCAGATGGCCGACGTTCAGATCGACTCGCAAGGCCTGCGCGTGACCGGGCAGGCCGATTCGTTCTCGACTGTCGATCAAGCCAAGCGCGCACTCGACCAAAGCGGCTTCTTCGGATCGATCGAAGTCGCGCACGCGAAAGCCGGCTCCGATCCGAGCAAAGTTGATTTTCGAATGGACGCAAATTTCAAGGACGCGGTGCCGTCAGCCGATCGCGGCGACGTCGAAGAATAAATGTTTAGAGAATGGATCGACAATCTGAGCGAACGAATGAGGGACTTGATCCGCCCGTGGCTCAAGCAGGCTTCGACTCGCGTCGATCCGTTGATCGCGCAAGCGCGCGGCCGCTATCAGAAGCTCGAACCGCGCGAACGCATCCTGGTGCAGATCGCCGGCGCGCTGGTCGCGATTTTTCTTCTCTACAACCTGGTCTACATGCCGATCGTTGACCTGAGTTCCGGACTCGAAGCTAAAATCGCTCAGCGTCAACAGGATCTCGCCGACGTTCGACGCCTCGCCGGCACCTACGCGCAGCTCAAGGCCAATCTCGCCAATGCCGAGAAGCGCACGGTGCCGCTGGGCAAGGATTTCTCGCTGTTCTCCGTCGTCGAAGCCTCGATGACCAAGAGCGTCGGCCGCGAAAAGATTGGCTCGATCACGCCCGGCTCCGATCGCAAGCTCACCGACGGGTTCACCGAGTACAGCGTCCAGTTGAAGCTCGCCAATGTGAATCTCGCGCAGTTGGTGGACGCGCTCTATGGCATCAACGCTTTGGCGATGCCGATTGGCGTCTCGAATATTCGCATCCAGCGCCGCACCCCGGACACGCGTTCCTACGACGTTGATCTGACTTGTGTCGCGCTCACCAAGAACACTTGACGTGCGCGCGGGCTCGCCGACGCCGGAATACCGGCGCCCCCCCTTCCTTCGAACCGCTTACACGTTAGTCGGGTTGACGCTGTTCGCCGCGTACCTGATTTCGACCTTCCCCTACTCCCAAACTCTCACCAGAATCCTCGCCCCGATGGGCCTCGAGGTGTCCAGCACCAGTCAGCGCGCCAGCTTCCCCTTCGGCGCGCAGTTGTCGGACGTCCGCCTGATTTCCACTCGCAACCCATCCGGCAGCCTGCTCGTCGAGAGCCCCGCCGTCACGATCGCGCCGTCGTACCTCTCGATGCTCACGATGCATCCCGGCGTTCGCGTGAAAGCCGCGCTCTACGATGGCGTGGTGAACGTCACGATCCGCCCCACCAGGCTCGGCACGGCTATCAGCTACGACCTCGACTCAGTGGAACTCGCGCGTCAACAGTTATGGACGATGCCCGGCGCCAGCGTAGCCGGCGCGCTTTCAGGAACCGGCAACCTGCTGCTCTCTCCCGATGACATCACGGAAACCGGCGACGGCATCTTGAGCGCCGCCAGCCTAACATTCACCTCAGCGCTAGCAAGTGCGCCACTCCGCCTCGGCGACGGCCATTCAAAATTCAAACTGGACCAAGGCACCTTGACGATCGAGCAACTTACAACCACCGGCGGCGACCTGACGCTAACCGCCGAAGGCACCATCCAACTCGCCCCCGACCCCGCTCAAAGCGACCTGGCAATCCAATTCACCCTCTCAATCGCCCCCGCCGCCGCCGCGCATCTCGCACTACTACTCGCAATCCTCCCCCACCCCCCCGGCCCGCAGCCCTACCACCTGACCGGCACAATCAGCGCCCCCCGAATCAGCTAATTTTCAGGCACGGCTTGGGGATGAACTATTCAGCCTGATGCTCGCGGACTCGACGTGCTACTACTGCTTTATGCCCCCTCGTCAAGATGCCCCACCTTCGCCGCCCTCACAGAAAATCGGGTGCCATCGCCTTGTGCCAAAAAACAACTTTTGACGGAACGAAGCTACCGATGGTAGAGGATCGCCCCACAACCACTACATATGGTATGGATCACGCGGCCGAGGCCTCTCAGGCCGGAGCGGATTTGAAAAATTCCAGCACCGCTTTCACGTATTCCGGATCGCTTGGCGCGCTCAGATGATCCCGTCCCTCGAGCATCACCAGTTTGCTGCCCGGTATCGCGTTGTGCAGCAGCTTGGGATCGCCGACCAGCAAATCCTTGGTCCCGATCGCGATCATCACCGGCACGCGAATCTTCTTCGCCGCAATTTGCTCAGCGGAGAAATCTTCGCGACTCGATGCCATGATCGCCGCCAATGCTTTCAAATCGTTGCCGGTAGCCTCGGCAAACTGGCGAAATTCCCGCGCGCGCTGCTGCTTAACCTCCGAAATATCTTTCGCGAGCAGCGCATCGACGATCGGTTTGCGATCGAAAAAGGGCGCACTCGCCGAGGCGGCGCCGATTCCGCCGAGGACCGCCGCCCGCAGACGCTCCGGATGCAACATCAACAGCCCCGTCACGATTCGACCGCCCATCGAGTAGCCCATAATCAATGTGCGCTTGATTCCAAGATGATCCATCAGCCGGATCACGTCGTCGCCCATCGTCTCGCCGGCGTACGTCGCCGAATCGTGCGGCTTGCCGCTCTTGCCGTGACCGCGGCAATCGAGCGCGACGACGCGGTAGTGCTGCGCAAGCGGTTCGAACCAACCAGCGCCCCAGTTATGCTCCGCGCGCGACGCAAACCCGTGCACCAGCACCACCGGCTCGCCCTTGCCGTGTTCCTCGAAATAAATCTGCACGCCGTTGGAATCGAAGTAGGCCATCGTTCAACACTCCTGCCTGGATTATGCTTGCAGCTATAATCGAATAGCCGCACAATCTGCGCAATGCCATCAAACCAAAAGCTCGGACTTCAGACTAACGTCGGCGTCGGCGCCGACGCGCTTGCCGGCCGCCTCGCACTAATCCGCGAGGCCGAGGATCTCGGCTACACTTCGTTGTGGATTGCCGAGGTCAGCGGCCCCGACGCGTTCGTCAGTCTCGCCGCGCTCGCGGTCAACACGCGCAAAGCCGAACTGTCCACCGGCGTCATCCCGATTCAGATTCGCACGCCGGGCGCGATGGCGATGGGCTTCCTCACCATCAACGAACTGTCCGGCGGCCGCGCGATTGCGGGCCTTGGCGTGTCGAGTCCGATAATCGTCGAGCGATGGCACGGCGCGTCGTATCGCAAGCCGATCACGGCGATGCGCGAATGCGTTACGATCATGCGCCAGCTATTCACCGAAGGCCGCTCGAAGTTCCAGGGCGAAGTGTACAAGTCCGACTTCAAGCTGAGCATGCGCATCACCGCGCCTCATCCGCCGAAAATTTATCTCGCGGGCCTCAACGCTCCGATGCTCCGGCTCGCCGGCGAAGTCGCCGACGGTGTCCTGATGAACTACTCTCCGCCCGAAGCGATCGCGCCGATGGTGAATCACATCGCTGAAGGCGCAAAAGCCGCAGGCCGCGATCCATCCGCCGTCGATGTCGGCATTTACATCCGCATGTGCATCACCGAGGACGAGGACAAAGCCGTCGATTCGTTCCGTCGCGAGCTGGCCGGCTACGCATTCGTGGACAGCTACAACAAGATGTTCGCGCGCTACGGACTCGCCGCCGAGTTCGACGAAGTGCGCCGGCTGTGGAAAGAAGGCAAGCGCGACGAGGCTCCCAGAGCCATCTCGGAAGCGTCATGCCGCAAAATCGCGGTCTTCGGCAACGCTAAAGCCGGCCGAGATTTCGTCGCAAGCTTCCGCGCCGCCGGCGTCACCCATCCGGTGGTATTTCCGATCGGTCCGGCCGCGACTACAGCTCGCGACTATCCCAACACGATGCGCGCCCTGGCCGGAGCGTGAACGCTACCGGCCTTTGTAGATGGGCTTTCTCTTCTCCATGAACGAGCGCGGGCCTTCCTTGGCATCCTCCGACTTCATTACTTCGCGGGCGATTTCGTTTTCGATTTTGAACGCCTCTTCATATGGACGCCCCGACGTTCGGCGCACTGCCTCTTTGATCTTTCGCACTGCCAACGGGCCGTTTTGCGCGATTGTGTCCGCGAGTTCTTCGGCCTTCGCCATCAATTGATCCTGTGACACTACGTAGTTGACGAGTCCCAGGCGCCACGCTTCCTGCGCATCGATGCGATTGCCGGTCAGCAGGATCTCCATCGCCTTGCAGTACGGAATCTGACGTTGCAGGCGCGCCAGCGAACCGGCCGCCGGGATGATCGCCCATTTCACTTCCTGCAGACCGAAGCTGGCGTTCTCCGACGCGACTCGAAGATCGGTGCCCTGTATGAATTCCATTCCGCCCGCGATGCAAAAGCCGTTGACCGCCGAAATCACCGGCTTGTCCATGTCGTAGCCGCGCAGCAACGCGATGTCGCCGATCTTCCTATCCGCGAGCAGCTTGCTATCCCATTCGTCCTCGGGCTTTCGC
>PMOH01000407.1 GCA_003161515.1 Deltaproteobacteria bacterium | reverse complement strand
CGCGAGGTTAGGCGGCCGCCTATGCGCATCCAGATGATTGCGCCGGCTTGGTCGCGGAGGAATTCTGCGCGGGCGCCTTTTAGCGGTGGGTCGAGGGCTTCGAGCAAGTCTTTGCCGATGAAGGCGACGCGGCTTGGTGGAGGATTGGGCGTGGGTGGTGTGGTGGACGTCGGGAAGCCGCCCTTTGATTCCTGCTGCATCATCAGGTCGGTTCCACTTAGTGATAGGACTATGTCGCTTAGCTGACCTTTGTAGCGGCCGGCGTATTCGCCTAGCCGTTCGACTGACATTGGGATGTGATCGGGTACTGGTTCCCGATAGCCGAGGAACTCCGGCATCGCGTCTTTGGTGATCGCATTTATCAGCAAGCCGCCCATGCCCGAGTTGGTGAAAATTGCCAACGCAAAATCGCGCTGCGGATGAAGGATGAATGCTGAAATCTGGCCGAGCGTGCCTCCACCGTGAAAGACCGCCTTGACGCCACCTACTTCGCGCAGCCACCACGACAAGCCCATCGTGTTGTCGAGCTGGCCTTTGCAAATCGGCGTTTGCATCGCAGTGAGAGACTCGCGCGTTAGAATCTGATCGCCGGTGACGTTGCGGCCGTCGCCGAGATGGAAGCGTCCGTAGCGGATGAGGTCCATCACCGACGCCGCGATTCCACCTGCGGGCCACATCGAGCGCGTCAAATTCCACGGCGCAAGTACGTAAGTCTGATCGTTGAGCGTGGCGTGGCCGACGGCGAAGCGATGGGTCATCACGTCGTGCGGATTGATGAGCGAACGGCGCAGGCCGAGGGGATCGAGCACCAGGTCCTTGAGCGCGGCCTCGAAAGTCTTGGCCGTGATTTTTGCGATCACGTGGCCGGCGAGCGCAAAGGCGGCGTTGTTGTATGACCACAGCGTGCCGAGAGGAGTTAGCTGCGGCAAGTCTGCCATCGCGGCGACGTAGCGCTCGAGCGCGTCGTCGCCGTCACCGGTGTCGAGAAAATAATCACCTGCCCATCCGGCGGTATGCGTCATCAGATGGCGTATCGTCACGCGCGCGATGACGTCGGCGTCGCGCATGCGGAAGTTGGACAAATATTTTCGGATCGGGGCGTCGAGGTCGAGCTTGCCGGCTTCGACCAGCCGCATCGCGGCGGTGGCGACGAAAGTCTTGGTGTTCGAGCCGATTTGGAAAAGGGTCTTCTCGTTGACCGCGAGAGGGTTGCGGGTGCTGGTGACGCCGAAGCCGGCGCCGAATTCGCGGCCGTCGCAGTAAACGCCGACGGCGACGCCCGGGACGTTGAACTGTTTCATCGCGTCGGGGACTCGTTCGCAAATTTGTTTGAAGGCTGCTTCGGCGTCCATCAGTGTTCTCCGCGCTGACTGAATTTCATATCGCTTCGGCGGCGAGTTTCATATCTCTTACTCGGTTCGCGCGACGACTTACGAGGAGTAAGGAGCGCTGCGCGATTTTCANNCTCAGGTCGTCAGGATGACACAAGACGCGGACCTGTCCGGAGGCCCGTTCCTGTTGCTCGCGTTGCTCGCTTCGTCAGGATGACAAAAATGCGCTCTCGGGCGATGCTCAGTACGGGTCAGTCGCGGGAGGGGGGTTTGGTGGGGGAGTCTTCGGGGAAGATTGGGAGCCAGATTGAATGGTCGTCGATTTTTTTCAGGAGCGATTCGGCGGCGGGCGAGGTTCGATCGTTGGTTTCGTTGTCGTTCCATGAATCGAAATGGATTAGCGATTTTGGAGGGAGGCGCTGCGCCCAATCTTTGCTCGCGAGAATAGGGCGGTCGGGAAATTCGCGGACGTAGCCGACGCATAGATAGGCGATTGGAATGACGTCGGCGGGGATGCTGAAAATTTCTGCGAGCGCGTCGTTGCGCATGATGCTGACCCATCCGAGGCCGAGGCCCTCGGCGCGCGCGGTCAGCCACAGGTTCTCGACGGCGAGGCAGGCCGAGTAGATCTCGACGTCGCGGATGCTGGTCTTGCCGAGGACGGCGGGGCCGAAGCGATCGGGTTTGCAGGTGACGATAAGGTTTAGCGGAGCTTCGAGGATGCCTTCGAGCTTGAGCGAGAGATATTTTTCGCGGCGCGCGCCACTGAACTGGGCCGCGTTCTTCTGGCGCTCGGCTTCGAAGACTTCCTTGACGCGGCGGCGGCGCTCGAGGTCGCGCACGAGGATGAAGTCCCACGGCTGCGTGAAGCCGACGCTGGCCGCATGATGAGCGGCGATGAGGACGCGGGCGAGCACCTCGTCGGGAATTGGGTCGGAGATGAATTCGCGGATGTCGCGGCGGCGGAAGACGGCCTCGTAGAGGCCGCGTTTGAGCGCGTCGGTGAACGCGTGGCGATTGGGGGTGGAGGTATCCATTGCGGAACGATCTATCCTACCTCTCCCATCGGGAGAGGTCGTGCGGCGACACATGTGTCGCGCGCACGGGTGAGGGCGTTCGCATCGAGCTCAATGCGCGCGATACTGCGAATTTTACCTCGCCCGTTACTTTTACAGGAGAGGCGGCCGGACGCATCGCCGGCGGTAGGTGAGGGTTCTGCGAGCGCATTGCAAAGGCCGGCTGCGCTCGGGCGGAATCAGCAGTTCGAGAAGAGAGCCACCGACGCCGGTTGCTATTTCGCGGGCGGCATTGCATCGAGCAACATCGTCGTCCTTGCCTCGATCAGTCGAGCCATCACTCGATCAGTGTGAATATAGAGCCGATTTGCCTTTACGGCGGCCAGAACCATTTCTCCGACGTCGTCTGGATCGGCGCCTGCGGCCAGGAATGCGTTGACTTGCGTAATGATGGTTTCGAAAACCTTCGCTTCCTCGGCGGTCACCTGCGTCTGAGGCTGTGTGTCGCGGCTGTTCGAGATGATCTTCGTGTTGACTGGACCGGGGCACAATACGCTGACGCCAATCTCAAAGGGTTCAAGAGCGTTCCGGAGAGATTCAGAAAGACCGACCACCGCGAATTTTGAGGTCGTGTATAAGAGACCGCTAGTCGTTGCGGCGAGGCCAGCACCCGAAGCCGTGTTGACGATATGGCCGCCATCGCCGCGCTTGAGCATCCGCGGGAGAAAAGTCTGGATTCCGTTGATCACTCCGTACAAGTTAATTCCGATTACCCAGTCCCAATATTCGTAAGTCAGGCGCGTAACGTGCTGTTCTCCGGCGACTCCAGCGTTATTGCATAGAATTGACACCGGGCCGAGTCGAGATTCGGTTTCGTCGGCGACTCGCGAGTAGGCCGAGCGGTCGCGCACGTCGAGTATGAACGTCTCGACCGCGGTCAAGTCCGCAAGCTCGGATTTTGCGGTGACCAGCGAGGCCTGATCGATATCCGCGAGAGCCAGCTTCGCGCCGGACCGCGCGAAGGCGCGAGCGATACCGAGTCCGATCCCGCGCGCTCCTCCGGTTATGAACGCGGTCTTTCCATCGAGACGATCCATGTTTGCGACCTCCAGCTTGCGATCGAAAGGACGTACGCCAATATCCGCCGTTCCGGTTTTGTTTCAAAGTCCATTCAGAATCCGGAGAATTTTGTCGCGTTTCTATGACACCTCGCCTCGTTGAATCGCGCGCGAAAAAAGTCGCGCGCTGTGCAAGGACCCTCACCTTCATCCTCTCCCTTAAAGGGAGA
>PMOH01000074.1 GCA_003161515.1 Deltaproteobacteria bacterium | reverse complement strand
GCCAGGTAGTCGTTGACGGTGACGACATGCACACCGCGTCCCGAGAGCGCGTTCAGCACCGCGGGTAAAGTCGCGGCCAGGGTCTTGCCCTCGCCGGTTTTCATTTCGGCGATTCGTCCCTGGTGCAGCATCATGCCGCCGATGAGCTGCACATCGAAGTGGCGCTGGCCGATAGCCCGCTTGGCGGCCTCGCGCACGACGGCAAAGACCGGCGGCAGGATTTCGAGCATCGCTTCTTCGCGCTGCTCGCGATCTTCGATCGCGCTGATATTCGCCTTCCATTCGGCGATTTTGGCGCGCAGTTGGTCGTCGCTCAGGGCGGAGATCTCGGGCTCGAGCCGGTTGATCTCGTCCAGGTCAGGACGGACCCGCTTGATTTCGCGTTCGTTCTTCGAGCCGAAGATTTTTCGCGCAACGAGGGAAAAAGCTGAAGCCATCTTATATGAGCAATTTAACCATGAAGTTTGAAGTTAGAATCGGGGCGCGATGCGATTGCCAAGTCTAGTAGAAATCATCTTATCGCGAAATCGGGGCAGTATGCAGGGGCGGAAATGGGGAACAGGAGCAGAATCTTGAGTCGCGCGCAAAGAGCGCGCTGGATAAGGACCCTCACCTTCGATCCTCTCCCATTCTGGGAGAGGGGAAGAAGGATCGGACCGGGCGCGCCGTTCATCGCTAGCGTTCGATTCGGACTGCTGATTCCACTTGGGGGCCGAGGAAGCGGCGGCCGACGCGGACGAAACGGTCGGGGGTCTCGGTGACGAAAAAACTCTGGCTGCCTTCGCCGGTGCGGCGCGCGAGCTTGAGAGTTCGCAGGCGGGCGCGCACGTCAGTCGCGGTCGCGGTCGCGGAGTCCACGATCTTCACGCGCGGCCCAAGGATTCGCGCGAACATTTCGCGCAGCAGCGGGTAATGGGTGCATCCCAGCAGCAGCGTGTCGATGCCGCTCTGCTTCAGGCTTTCGAGGTAGTGGGCGACCGTGAGTTCCGCGACCGCATTGTCGGTCCATCCTTCCTCGGCCAGCGGCACCAGCAGCGGGCATGCGCGCGTGTAGATTTCGGTGTGCGGGCTGAGCCGCTGAATCGCGCGGGTGTACGCACCGGACGCGATCGTCGCCTCGGTGCCGATGACGCCTATTTTGCCGTTGCGCGAAGCCTTGGCCGCGGCGCGCGCGCCAGGTTCGATCACGCCGATGACCGGGACCATCGTGTCTGACGCGATTGGCTCGAGCGCCACCGCGCTGGAAGTGTTGCACGCGACCACCAGCATTTTGATTCCCTTGGCGAGCAGGAAGCTGGTGTTCTCCTTCGAGTAGCGCACGATGACTTCGTTGGACTTGGTGCCGTAGGGGAGCCGCGCGGTATCGCCGAGGTAGATGAAATCTTCGTTGGGCAAAGCTGCGGTCAGCGCTTTCAGCACGGTGAGTCCGCCGATGCCGGAGTCGAACACGCCGATTGGGCGGTCGATCGCTGTGCGCGCGCCGCGCAGATTACCGTTCGAGGCGGCGATCGAATCGCGGGCACGGCGGCCCGCGCCACTAAAGTCGGGGCGGGCGATGGATTTTTTTCGGGTCGGCATCTTTTTTTTCAGCGTTAGGCGCGCGCGAGGCGTTGGCCGATTGTAGCTGGTCGATCCGGCGATCCGCCAAAGACGTGTTGGTGAACGCTTTCTGGTTCCATGCAGAGGTAAGTGGGGATTTCTGCGCCGGCTTTTTTGAAACGTTCGGCCAGCGCGCGATAAAGACTCAGGCGCAGTGGCGTGAAGGTCCGAAAACGGCCGTCGGATGAGAGTACGTCCTCGCCGCACAGCATTGGATCGTCGGGAAATCGGCTGCGCGCGGCGCTGCGCAACCGCGGCGTCATCCGCAGGCCGCCCATACTGATGAAGGAGATTTGTTTGGGTGGAACAACGTCGAGCAGTTGGTCGATCAAGAGCAAGTAGTCGCGCTCGGCGTTGGGATATGCGATCAGCGGATCAAAATGAAATGCGACGCGGTAGCCGGCGTCGAGTACTGCGCGGCTTGCCGCGATTCGCGCGGCGGGCGATGCGGTCAGATGCTCGGAGGTTCGATAGACGTGGTCGGGTGACAGCGTCCATGAGACGAGCACGCGGCCGCGCGGATCGACGTCGAGAAGATTTTCGATTTCGTCGGTCTTGGTCTTGAGTTCGAGCGTCAGATTCTCGCGCGCCGCAAAAAATTCGACCAGGTCGCGGCTGATCGAAGTCAATGAGTCGAAGGCGAGCGAATCCGCCAGCTCGCCGGTGCCGACGCGGAAGCTGCGTCCGTGAGCGTTTGCGGCGAGGCGATCGAGCTCATCGAAGGAATCGGTGTAGTTTGCATACAACTGGAACGCCGGATTGTCGGCCAGGTATTCCTGCAGGAAGCAGTACGAGCAGTCCATCGGGCAGTTCGACGCGAGCGTGAGTACGAGGTATCCGCAGCAGGCGAACTTCGAGGAGCCCGCGGGACACGGCATCAGGAAGGGGGTTTTGCGGCGCGCGATCACGAGCCGACGCTTGCCTGCACCGAACGGATCGCTCGCGCCGGAGATCGGGCGACTAGCCTCGCGCGCGTCGGCGACGTGCGTCACGGGAACGTCGGGCGGAAGTGCGCGGAGGACGCGAGTCGCGAGCGCGGACTCGGCGCATCCGTGCTCAACAAACACAGAATCCAAATCAATTTTTTCCTTTTTCACCGTCCACACGTTTTTTCACCGTCCACGCTTACCGCCGAGCATTTCGATAATTCGTGTCAGTCCGGTACGCCGTAGATCGAGCGCTTCGAGCATTTGAGTCAGTTCGGCGCCGGTTCGGACTCGCAGCGAAACCGTGAGCTCATCAGAGCCAAGTTCCTGGGGCAAGTCTATCGAAATGCCGCGGGGCAACTTCAGCGCGGAAACCTCAGAACGCAACTGCTCCTGCATTTTTTTTAAGAGAGGGTATCTAAAGGTGCGCAACGCTTCGAGCAGAGCGCTCGCGCGCGATGGAGTCGAGCCGGAGCCGTTCGCAATGCGCCGAATTTCGGGGCGATCAAGAACGGAGGCGATCGTAACGTGCTCGCGCACGGTGATTTCATCAAGGGTGTCGAGCGCGGTTACCAACTGGCCGGTGCGAAGCCGCAGTGTGCGCACGAGGTCGAGCATCGCGGCGCGCGACACTGGATCCATCGCGAGCCATCGCGCGAGATGGCTCGCCGGCAGCCGTCGTTCGACGGCAAGCGTCCGAATTTGTTGGTCGATATCAGCAGTCATGTGGAACTTCGTGAAGCATCGAGCGCATCGACTCGATAGCGCAGCCGATCTCAGGCGCGCGGAAGGTTTGCGCTTGATCAGCGATACGTTGGTAGAGACGAGCCCGTTCGATTCGGCCTCGGCGCACGAGGCCGCCGGCGTAGATGCGGCATTTCTCGGCGAGCACTTCGATGACTGCGGTTCGGCGCTCCGGCGAGAGTCGATCGTCGGCGAGTAACTTCGTGAGTGCGAGAATGCGGAAGCGATCGAGTGCGAGAGTCGTCGCGGAGGTTTGATCAGGATGCCCGCCGCGCCTCGTCACCAGCGGTTCATCCAACAGGCCGGCTTCATGGTCGATTAGAATGCGCAGCCACAGATCGTAATCTTCGGCGGCCGACATGTTCTCGTCGAAGCCAGTGAGCGAGCGGAACAGTTCGTTGCGCATCATCGTCGCGGACATGCTGATGAGGCAGGTGCGGAGCGAGTCGATAAAAATATCGCCACTGCGCTTGCGATGGCGCAATCCGGGATTCACGCGGCGCCCGTTGCGGATCCAGATTTCATTGGTCTGCGAGATTGTGCAGTCAGGATTCGCACTCATGAACGCGAGCTGGCGTTCGAGCTTGGTGGGCGCCCAGAGATCGTCGGAATCGAGGAATGCGATCAACGGCGCGCGCGCCAGCGCGACGCCGCGATTTCGTGCCGCGCCCGGACCGCAATGTTCGATGCGCTCGAATCGGATCGCTCTGTCGAGCGTTGTCAGTTGTTCGG
>PMOH01000056.1 GCA_003161515.1 Deltaproteobacteria bacterium | reverse complement strand
AAATCTCTTCCGCCATCTTCAAATCCGCCGCCCGATCAACGTAGGTATGGCAGATACCGTCGAAATGCGGCAGCAGCGGCACTTCCGATCCGTCCAGCGCGTCCTTCAACGAATTGCCGCCGCGCGGAATTATCAGATCGATAAGATCCCGGCTGCGCTTCATCACCTGGATCACTTCGCGATCGGGATCGCGAATAAAAGTCGCCGCATCCGGATTCAAACCCGCATCCTTCAAAGTGCGAGAGATCAATCCGGCCAGGAACGCGTTGCTGCTGAGCGCCTCGCTGCCACCGCGGAGAACCACCGCGTTGCCAGCCTTCAAGGTCAGCGCCGCCGCATCGACGGTGACGTTGGGCCGCGATTCGTAAATCATCGCGATCACGCCGATCGGCACTCTGATCTTTTCGATCTTGAGCCCGTTGGGCCGCGTCCATTTCTCGATCGCAGTGCCGACCGGATCGTCGAGCGCCTCGACTTGCAGCACGCCCGCCGCCATCGCTTCGATTCGCTTGTCATCGAGCGTCAGCCGCTCGACGAACGCACCGCCTCGACCGCTTTTGCGTGCGCGCTCGAGGTCGATCGCGTTGGCGCGAATAATTTCCGCCCGCGACTCGCGTATCGCGCCAGCCAGCCTCCGCAAAAAATCGTTTTTCTGCGAGGTCGTGGCAATCGCCATCGCCGGCGATGCGCCCCGCGCCCGCCCAATCGCGGCGACAGTCTCCGCTTCAACCGTCATCCAATGAAGGATATATATCGACGCCGATCAAATAAACTGCGAGGAGTGTGAGAACGAAAAGCGGGTGAAGATGCGCAACGACGCGATCGAATCGAAATCAGTGGCCGCCACCGTCGCGCCCGCCGCCACGCCTCCTCTCATCCCGATGCTCACCTGCATCGCGGCCGGACTCGCACTTGCCTTCACTCCGATTTTCGTCTGGCGAATGACGACCGGAACCTGGGTATGTCTGCAGCAGCCTGAAACCCTCTACTACCTTCAGATCGCCGCCCAGTCCTATTACAACCATCTCTGGTACATCAGCGATCCGGTTATTCCCGGAGGCGCCATCTTCTATGCGTGGCTCCAGTTCGTTCCGCCAGTTATGCTGGTCCGCCTTTTCGGACTGAGTATCTTCTCGGTTGCTTTGATCTGGTCGTTGTGCGCTGGAGTAAGTCTTGGCGCAACTCTCTACTTGCTATTCTGGCGATTTCTCCGCCGGCCGTGGATGCCGGCTGGACTGACTATATTCTGCTTGTCCGACCTTGCATTCTGCGGCCATCTCCCGGGTGTTCTCCAATTGAGACGCTTGATCAGCGCGCTGGTTATCCATCGCTCCGGAAATCTTACGCAGACCCCTCTCTTCTTCTTTCAATGGCGCGCGCCGGAACCTGCGTTAGCATTGCCTTTTCTTTTTCTACAGATTCTGGCGGTGTCGAATGCCCGGGAACACCCGCGGCGTGTAAACCTGTGGATCTCGGGAATGGCCTTTGGGCTGCTGTTTTACGTCTTTTTCTACTTGTGGACGATGGTGGCGGCGGGGCTTTTTGTCGCCATGCTCATCGATCGCACCGCGCGCAGAGTTTACCTTTGGACGTTTTTGATCGGCGTCTGCGTCGGCCTCCCGCAACTGGCGCTGAACCTGCGGTCGAGAGCGATGGCGTCGGCTGAAGGGGCGGCGCGGCTCGGAGTATTTGTTCGCAACCCGGATTTTTCGGAGATCCGGTTTCCGTTCCTGTCCGTTGCGATTGTAGTACTTGTAGTTCTTTGGATCCGCAAAAATCGAAGATTCGAATTACTCTATCTGGCGAGCCTGATGCTTGCCGGAATACTACTTGGTTACAGCGGAAGGATTATGGGACTGTTCTATCATGAGTATCACTTCCAATGGCTATGGTGGCCGATTCGACTAATCCTGGTACTCATTGTAATAGCTACTGTCGCGCAACCCTGGATAGCCAGTTGGCCGAAGGCCCGATGGCTATTCCCGCTATTCGCGATACTCTATCTGATAAGCGGAATGTACTTGCTGGAGATCGACGTAACCCGCTCCCGCTTCGGCGTTCAACAGCGCGAAGACTTCGTCAAATATAGCGCGCAGCGGATGCTGCCCGGTGTCCCGCCACTGATTCCGCGTTCCGTCGTCGCCGGTTCTGAATCTTTCGCCCAAATAGCGGCGGTTGCCGAAAATCAGCGGATGCTCAGTGGATGGACCATCGCGGCGAGTCCGGCGCTCGACAATTCAGGCTGGGAATCGAGAGTCGTCCTGAACGCAGTCCTGATGGGAGATCAACGTGCGGATTTTGAACAGGTGATCACGGAGGTGGTGTACGAGTTCTGGTTCCTCGACCCGATTCAACCGCAATTGAAAGCGGGTTTCATGCGCCAGTTCGACGCGATAACGCGAGATCCCGCCGAGGCCATTCGCGCCCTCGACGTGCGCTACGTGGCGCTTCCCGCGGGCCAGCCTCCAACAGCCTACGTCGCCTCCCGGTTCCACCTCATCCAACCAGGCCCCTACTGGCAAATCTGGCAAAAGAATTAACACTGGGTGCAGGGGTCACCCCTGCCACGGAAGCGTGAAACCCACGAAGGGTTTCGTATTAAATAAAGTGGGAGCGCTACGCGATTTCTTTGATCAGCACAAAATTGTCGCGATGAATAATCTCATCGGCAACTTTGTATCCCAGCAGAGTCGGAATCTCAGTCGAACGCCGCCCAGCCACCTTCACAACATCCGACGCCGGATAGTTCACAAGCCCGCGTCCGAACTCGACGCCGTCGGGATCGAGCAGGCTCACGCAGTCGCCGCCGCCGAAATCTCCGCGAACCTCGCGCACGCCCGACGGCAGCAGCGATCGCCCGCGATTGCGAAGCGCGTCAGCCGCACCCTTATCGACCGCAAGCGATCCCGCCGGCCGCAATGCGAACGCGATCCAATGCTTGCGGCTTTTGAGCCGCACCCCGGCGGGCACAATCAGCGTGCCTGCCTCTCGCGCCGGATCGAGCGCGCTGGTGACGATTCCGGCTTCGCGTCCGCGCGCGATAATCACGGCGATTCCCGCGCGCGCCGCCTGCCGCGCCGCTTTCAACTTGGTCGCCATCCCGCCGCTGCCAAGCGGGCCGGCCTTCTCGGCCACCAGCCCGCGCATCTCGGCTTCGGGATCGTTGATCACGGGAATCAGCCGCGCGTCGGTACGCTCGCGCGGGTCGCCGGTCAGAACGCCATCGACGTCGCTCAAGATAATCAATAGCTGCGCCTGCACCAGGCTCGCGACCAGCGACGACAGCACGTCGTTGTCGCCGAGCCGAATTTCCTCGACCGCGACCGTGTCGTTCTCGTTGACGATCGGAATCACGCCCGCGCCGAGTAGTTCAGTAACTGTCTGATTCGCATTCTGACGGCGCCGGCGCTCGGCCAAATCCTGATGGGTCAACAAAATCTGCGCGACGCTTCGATCGTGACTCCCGAATGCGCGCGCCCACGCCGACATCAGCTCGATCTGCCCGGTGGCGGCCGCAGCCTGCCGTGCCGCGATCGTCGCGCCGTGCAGCTTCGACAACCGCGCGCGTCCCGCTGCCACCGCGCCCGACGTGACGATCACGATTTCCTGTCCCGCGCTCACCGCCGACTCGATCTGCGCCGCGAGCTGCTCGATCACATCGACGCGCAGTCCTTCGACGTCCGACAGCACCGCGCTGCCGACCTTGATCACGACGCGCCGCGCGCGCCCGATTGTCGATTCCTTATAGTTCAGTTGGGACATGCGCCGGCTGTTCCATCGTATGAAGCATTCGCGCGATCGCAGCGACCAGCGGCGCCAACTTTTCGTTCTTGTCCGCAGAAATCGGGAAAACCTCGAGGCCGGTAAGCTTGCGCAGCTTGCGCGCGATCTTGGTCACCTCGGCTGTTTCGAGCAGATCGATCTTGTTAAGCGCGACCAGTGCCAGCCGCTCCGCGAGCATCGGATCGAACGCCGCAATCTCGCCGCGCACAGTCGCGAACGCCGCCGCTGGATCGTCGGTCGCGTCGATCACGTAAACGATCAGCCGCGTGCGCATGATGTGCCGCAGGAACCGAATGCCCAACCCGAGGCCCTTGTGCGCTCCCTCGATCAGCCCGGGAATATCCGCGAGCGTGAAACTTTCCTCGTCGGAAATCGACACGCGCCCGATATTCGGCGCCAGCGTGGTGAAAGGGTAGGGCGCGATCTTAGGCCGCGCCGCGCTGAGCGCGGTCAGCAGCGTCGATTTGCCCGCGTTCGGAAGTCCCACGAGGCCGGCCTCCGCGACCAGCCGCAGTTCCATGCGAATCCATCGCTGCTCGCCGGCGGTTCCCGGTGTCGCGATCCGCGGCGAGCGCCGCGTGGACGACGCGAAATGCATATTGCCGCGGCCGCCCTCGCCACCCTGCGCGATTACCGCCGTGTCACCCGGCATCACGAGGTCCGCGAGCGTTTTGCCGCTCTCCTCATCGAACACGATCGTGCCNNCGCGGCTGATATTTGAAATCGAGCAGCGTCGAGAGGCCTTCATCGACCTGGAAGATTACGCTGCCGCCGCGCCCGCCGTTGCCGCCCGCCGGCCCGCCGAACGGCCGGTACTTCTCGCGCAAAAACGCAATCGCACCATCGCCCCCCTTCCCGGCGTGCACAAATACCCTGGCTTCATCGATAAATCGCATTTTTCATTTTTCAGGGTCTGTTCGCGTAGCAAAACCTAGAGGCAAATCTCCGCGAGCGCTCGCACCGTATTGATATCGCCGGTGCCTATCAGCATCGTCTTGACCGGCGACGCCTTCCACGCCTTCAACCGGTCCGCGATTCGCTCGCGATTGCCGACCAGCGCGACCTCGTCCACCAGCTTGTCCGGGACCATCGCCATCGCCTCGGCCTTCTTGCCGGCGAGGAACGCCTCCTGGATTTTTCCCGCGACCTCTTCGTAGCCGAGCCGCTTGGCGTAGTCGTTGTAGAAATTTTTCGAGCGCGCGCCCATCCCGCCGATGTACAGTGCGAGCATCCCCTTCACCGGCATCCGGCACTTCTCGACGTCCGGCCCCATGATACAGGTGACGAACGGGGCGACGTCGAAATTGTCGAGACTCTTCTTGCCGCCGGTCTTCGCGAAGCCTTCTTTCAGCGGCGCGTCATAGATGTCGAATCGCTCCGGATTCATCCAGACCGGAATCACGCCGTCCGCAATCTCTCCCGCCAGCGCGATTCCCTTGGGACTGATCGAAGCGGTGTAAATCGGCATGTCCTTGCGCCCGTGCAGGATACTCTTGAGCGGCTTGCCGAGGCCCGACGCGCCCGCGCCGGTGTACGGGATGTCGTATTCCTTGCCGTGATGCTCGACCGCAACTTCGCGCGCGAGAATCGTGCGGACGATCTCGATGTACTCACGCGTGCGCTGGATCGGTTTGCCGTACGACACGCCATGCCAGCCCTCGACCACTTGCGGCCCCGACGGCCCGATGCCGAGGATGAAGCGGCCGCCCGACAACGCGTCGATTGTCATCGCGGTCATCGCAGTCATCGCAGGAGTGCGCCCCGGCATCTGCATGATACCGGTACCGAGCCGGATTTTTTTGGTCATCGCGCCGATCCACGCAAGCGGTGTGATCGCGTCGGAGCCGTACGCCTCGGCGGTCCACACCGAATCGAAGCCCGCGCGCTCGGCCTCGAGTATCGTGTCCATCGGCAAGCCCATCTGCGCGCCCGAATAGCCGGAGAGTAAACCTAGTCGCATCGAAATTTCCTCCATCGCGAGTCGCGAAAAAATTTAAGAATCAAACACTGAAAACAAAAAGCCCCACGGCACTGCCGCAGGGCTTCAGCTGAATCTCGCTGGATAACGAACTACGCAGACGCCCCTGCGGTATCACCGGCGGGGAGCGGCTCGACGCTCACTTGCCGCTTCTCACCCTTCGGCTCGTACTTAACCACACCGTCGATGAGCGCGTAAATCGTATAGTCGCGGCCGAGACCGACGTTGCGCCCCGGATGCACCCGGGTGCCGCATTGACGGACGAGGATATTGCCGGCCCTGACGGTCTGGCCCGCGTAAATCTTGATACCCCGGCGCTGGCCCGGACTGTCGCGGCCATTGCGCGTCGAACCTTGTCCTTTCTTATGCGCCATGGATCGTCTCCTCGAAGGCCTTCCAACTCTTCCCCTCTCCCGCGGGGAGAGGATTTAAGGTGAGGGTCCTTATTCAGCGCGCAACTTTTTTTGCGCGCGATTCAGGATTCCGCCTCTGGAAGTGTATGTTGGAAAGCTCCTTGAATAAGCGGCCTTCCGAGCCGCAGTAAATTTAAAAAATCGCGCGACGCGATTATGCGCCGGCTGAGATTTCCTCGATCTTCAGAACGGTCAGTTCCTGCCGATGCCCGCGTTTGCGTCGGTAGTTCTTGCGGCGCTTTTTCTTGAACACGATTATCTTCGTGCCGCGCGGCTGCTGGACGATCTTCGCCGTCACCGACGCGCCCGCGACCACCGGAGTGCCTATTTTGGGCGCATCGCCGCCGACCGCCAGCACCTGGTCAAGTGATATTGCCGCGCCCACGTCGCCTTCGAGCCGCTCGACCGTAATTTGGTCGCCGACGCCGACGCGGTACTGTTTTCCGCCTGTCTTTACTATTGCAAACATCGATATGCCGAACGAACAGAATTATCGGACGC
>PMOH01000308.1 GCA_003161515.1 Deltaproteobacteria bacterium | reverse complement strand
CCTTAAGCGCGTCCGCATAATCGCCCGTTTGGAAACAGGCGCGGAGCAATACGGCTGATCGCCGAGACGCTCCGCGCCTGTATTTTTTGACGGGCCCCCAAGGCCCTGAGCTGAACAGGTTTACAAACGACGGGCAGCGGCATATATTCTCCGGCGAATCGCGTTTGGGTTTTGAGACTCACTCGCGATCGCTGAAAAAAGGTCCCGTGTCCGTCGCCGGCGCGGATGCGCCTCGCAGGTCCAACGAGTCGCTCTGCGCCGGCACTTTTTACCCCGACTTCAAAGCTACTCTCCTATTTCCTTCCTAACCGAACCTTAGAGCAAAATGGCGTCCTCGCCATTTTGCGATTTCTTTTCTTTACACTGGGTGCAGGGGTCACCCATGCCGCCCGCCGCGTAGGCGTCCGTCTTTCTTTCGCGCGTTGACACCGAGCGCCGTCCTCCACCACAATCGCGCATCCAGCCATGGCATTAGCAGGCTTCAAAATTATCGACGCGGACGGCCACGTCACTGAGCCGGCGTCGCTTTACTCGACGCATATCGATCCAAAATTCCGTGCAGCCGCCGACGCACTGCTCTCCCGGGTCGGCGCAGGCAATCTCGGGATCGTTCCGGCGCTGTATCCCAAGTGGCGGACGGCGGAACGGCCGCTCGGCGAAGCAAACGAGGTAGTTGGCCTGGGCAAACTGCCGTCCGGCCGCAACCATCCGCTCGCCTCACCGGCCGGCGGCTACGATCCAGCCGAGCGCATCCGCGACATGGACAAGGAAGGCATCGACGTCGCGGTATGCTTCGCGACGGTCGCGACCTCGGTATGCGCCGCGAGTGACCCTGCGATGGAAGCCGCGCTTGCGCGCGCTTACAACCGATGGGTCGGCGAGTACTGCGCCGCGTTCCCGTCGCGAATCAAGGCGGTCGGGATCGTTCCGCAGAGCGAGATGGGTCGATGCGTCGAAGAGGTCGCGTATCTTGCGCGCGAGCCGTGGGCGGTCGGCATCATGACTTTCGGCAATCTGGACGCGATGCTGCCGGACCATCCTTACTTCGACCCGCTGTATCGCAGCGCGCAGGACGCCGACCTCCCGATCTGCTTTCACGGCGGCACCGACCGCCCGCCCTTCGCGCCCGGCCGCGAAGACGTCGGCAACAACATGTTCATGATGCATCTGACCGGTCACGTCTGGCATCAGATGCGCGTGATGGCGGCGGCGGTCGGTGGCGGACTATTCGAGCGCTATCCGACGCTCAGAATGGGATTCTTCGAAGGCGGAATCTCATGGGTACCGTGGTGGGCCGAGCGGATGGACGGACATTACAAGCACTTCGCGCGTCACACGCCGCATCTGACGCGCAAGCCATCCGAACACCTGCGCAGCGATCGAAGCTTCTTCACGTTCGATCCGGACGAGACGATGTTGCCGGAGGCGATGCGCCTAATTGGCGTCCCGCGATTGATGTGGGCGTCGGACTATCCGCATTTCGACGCCGAATTTCCCGATGCCGCCGAAATCGTAGTGAACAACCCGCGCCTGTCCGCCGAAGAAAAGCGCGCAATCCTGGCCGACAACGCCCTCCGTTTTTTTAGAAGGATCCCCGCATAGCCGAGTAGCTCGCTTTATCTCCATCTCCTAAATCGAACCTGAGAGCAAAATGGCGTCCTAGCCATTTTGCGATTTCACTGGGTGCAGGGGTCACCNNCCTGCCGCCCGCCGCGCAGGCGTCTGGGAATGTCAGACCTTGAACCTAATGTGGATCATGTCGCCGTCGCGCATCACGTAGTCGCGGCCTTCGAGTCTCAGCTTGCCGGCTTCTTTGACCTTCACATCGGACTTGTGGATTGCGAAATCTTCGTAGCTGACAACTTCTGCGCGGATGAAACCGCGTGCGATGTCGGTGTGGATCACGCCGGCGGCGTCGAGCGCGGACTCGCCGCGGCGGAGCGACCATGCGTGCGCTTCAGGCTCGCCGGCTGTGTAGAAGGTGATCAACCCGAGATGGTTGTAGAGCGCGCCGATCAGGCGATCGCGCGCGGGCGCGTCGAGGCCCGCGTCCTTCAACATTTCCTTCTGGCCAGCCTCGTCGAGTTCCCACAACTCGGACTCGAACGCGGCCGCGAGCCTGAAGACCTCGAGCGCATGCGCGCGCACTGCGGTGTGCTCGGCCTCGGTGACGTCGCCAGATGCACGTTCCATCTCACAGTTGACGGTCACCAGCGCGGGCTTGCGCGACAAGAACCCGAAACTCGAAAACGCCTGCGTCTCCTGCGCCGTCAGCTCGAGCAGCCGCAGCGCTTTGCCGTCGCCCAGCCATGCGATCACTTTCTCGAGTGCCGCGCGCTCGAAGTCGCTGCCTTTTTCTTTCTTGAGGCGCTCGAGTCGTCGCTCCGCCTGATCGAAGTCGGCGAACACCAACTCGCCTTCGATACTCTCGAGCGTCGCGACCAGGTCTTTCTCCATCCCACCGAACTGCGGAATAACGATCAGCAGCGCGTCCATGTCGCGCACTAGCGGCAGCAGACTCGGATCAAGAGCAGCGCCCTCTTTCTGCTCCTTCGGATTCGGCGCGAAGTCGAGGATCGTGAGCTCGACCGGAATCTTCTTCTTCGAGCCGTACGCCTCCTCGAGCAGATCGAGCCGCGGATCTGCGACCTTGATCTGCCCCGGCCGCGCGCGGTTGCGCCCCTCGGCCGTACCCGGAATCGGCGCGAGCCCCGTCAATGCGTGAAACACAGTCGATTTTCCGGCGCCGCGCGCGCCAATGATCCCGGTCTTCAAATTTCGCCACCTTCGATCTACGGGATTCTACACGACCGCCGCTGCCGAGAGTAAGCCATGCGCGGCGAGAATGCGCCTGTTGTCGTTGTGCGAGGGGAAGACAAGGGCGGCCGCGAGATGACCTCGCGACCGCCCACAGATTAGGCTAAGGGAACGCCACCACCACATCCGGCGTGAAGCTGCACGCGTCCAGGTTGATTCGGACGATCTTCGGTTTCTTCACTCCCTTTAGAATAACCTTGACCCGATAGGTACCATCCTTGAGCTGGTGAGGATTGCCGAGATCGCCAAAATCCCCGTGATACGAGAACGTCGGGCATGGCGGCGTTCCAGTTACCGTCTTCAACGCCGCGTTCTTGATGGTCCTAAGTGTGAAGATTCCGAATTGCTGTTCCGGTCCAAACGCCTCCTGCAGCTCAATTCTCTTCACATTCGACACCGGAGAGCCGCCCTGAGTTACCAGCACTCGCAGGCCGCGACGGACTCCTTCCCCGCAGAACGGCACGTGAGTCGTAGC
>PMOH01000490.1:3093-6533 GCA_003161515.1 Deltaproteobacteria bacterium | reverse complement strand
TCGGTATACGCGGTGATGTCTTCTGAGAGCTGCGGCCGCACCGACCAGAAAAACCTGCGCAAACGATCGCTGAATGGCACATAGCGGCTGGGATTCAGAAATTCCGAGTATTGCTTCATCCTGGCCGCATCGTCGGCCAGATAATCGTAAAAGGTGATTCGCGCCGACGGTTGAGCGGGGACTGGAAACCGATCCACAACCGAGCACGAACTGATTACCAACTCGGTATGCGGCGGCTGGATATCGATCGAATGGGTGAGGTTGCCGAACGCGTCGCTATACTCGGAAATCTCGGCGGCCGGGGTGACGTCGAGCCTGAATGCGACGCGCTTCTGATCGGGCGCGTCGATTGGAGTAAGACGCACATCGTTATGAGAATGGGAGGCCGGCTGTTCGTAGACGTATCGAGTGGTGTGTTTGATGCGGAATCGCATGCGTTCAGACAACCAAAACTATAGCTGCGCATCGACGCGTGCTCAACGACACATATGCACAGGCGCTTACGGCGCTTTCACGCACTGGGCTCATCATGCTTTAGATACAAGCCGTTGCGACGGCGGCGCAGTGAACCGGATTTCGGCTCCGGTGTCGCCGAGGATTTATCAACAAATGACACCAAGCGGGCTTTTCAAGCCGACGACTAGTTCAGGGCTGGATTAGCGCGCTGAAAAAAGAGACGAGAGAACATGATTCCTAACAGTCTTCTGATTGCCAACCGCGGCGAGATCGCGATTCGAATAATTCGCGCGGCCGCCGAGATGGGTATCCGCACGGTGGCGGTTTTTCCGGACGACGACGCTACCTCGCTGCACACGCGCAAGGCTGACGAGGCTCGCCGTCTGAGCGGCGCGGGCGCGAATGCGTATCTCGACGGAGAACAGATTGTCGCGTTGGCCAAAGCGGCGGGCTGCGACGCGATTCATCCGGGTTACGGCTTTCTCAGTGAGAACGCCGACTTCGCGCGGCGATGCGCCGACGCCGGGATCACGTTCGTTGGACCGCGCGCCGAGATGCTCGAGTTGTTCGGCGACAAGGTGCAGGCGCGGGCGCTGGCCGGCCGATGCGGCGTGCCGATCCTGCGCGGCACCTCGTCCTCGACGAGTCTCGATGAAGCGCGGAGCTTTTTCTCGTCGCTCGGCGACAATGCTTCGATGATGATCAAAGCGATAGCCGGCGGTGGCGGACGCGGGATGCGCGCAGTGTCACGCGTCGAGGAAATCGACGAAGCTTACAAGCGCTGCCAGTCGGAGGCGCGCGCGTCGTTCGGCAACGGCGACGTGTACGTCGAGCAGTTGATGCCGCGCGCGCGTCATATCGAAGTGCAGATTATCGGCGATCGCGCGGGCAACGTCAGTCACCTGTGGGAACGCGAATGCAGTATCCAGCGCCGGAATCAGAAGATCGTTGAGATAGCGCCGAGCCCGGGACTCGCGCCAGCGATGCGCGATCGCCTGACCGCGGCCGCGGTGCGGATGGCGAAAGAAGTCCGTTACGACAACCTCGGCACGTTCGAGTTCCTGGTCAACAGCGAAGCGTCGGCAAGCGATGAGGCCGGCTTCGCGTTTATCGAAGCCAACCCGCGGCTCCAGGTCGAGCACACGGTCACAGAAGAAGTAACCGGCGTCGATTTGGTCAAGTTGCAGATTCAATTGGCGTCGGGCAGCACGATTGCGGAACTCGGGATGCTGCAGGCGGATATTCCTAAGCCGCGCGGGTTCGCGATGCAGGTTCGAGTGAACATGGAATCGATGCGCGCGGACGGCAGCGCGAAACCGGCAGGCGGGATGATCACCGCGTTCGAGGCGCCGTCGGGACCGCGGGTGCGGACCGATTCGTTCGCTTACGCCGGATACACGACCAGCCCGAATTTCGATTCGCTGCTAGCGAAGCTGATCGTGCACTCGCACTCGGCGGACTTTGCCGACCTGGTGACTCGGACATATCGCGCGCTGAGTGAATTCAGAATCGAGGGCGTGCCGACCAACATTGGATTTCTGCAGAACCTGCTGCAGCATCCGGAGTTCATCGCGAATCGGGTGTACACGCGCTTCGTCGAGGACAATATCGCGGCGCTGGTGAGTGGCGCGGAATCGCATCGGCGGTTGTTCTTCGATCGTGCGACACCGGCTCCCAAAGCGGGCGTGGAGCAGTCAGGCGGACGTCGAGCGGGCGCGAAGATTGATGCGAGCGATCCGCTGGCGGTGCTCCATCACGGCAAATCGGAGCGCAGCGGGCCGTCGCCAATCGCGGCGAGTACAACCGTCGTGACACCGCAAGCGCACGACATCACGGCGCCGGAAAACACGGTGGCGATCGAGGCGCCGATGCAAGGCACGATCGTTTCGGTCGATGTGAGCGAAGGCGACCGGGTGCATCGCGGGCAGCAACTGTTCGTGATGGAAGCGATGAAGATGGAGCACGTCATCGCGGCCGACAGGAGCGGAATCGTGCGGCGGATCACGGTTGCCAAAGGCGACGCGATCTTTGAGGGGCATCCGCTGGCGTTTATCGAGGAGGGGGAGGTCGAAACGACGCAGAGCGCCGAGGCGGCGGACGTCGATTTGGATCGCGTGCGTCCCGATCTTGCGGAAGTAGTCGAGCGACACGGACTGGGTCTCGACGCAGCGCGGCCCGACGCGGTCGCGCGGCGGCGCAAGACCGGGCAGCGTACCACTCGCGAAAATATCGAGGACTTGTGCGACCCGGGCACCTTCGTCGAGTACGGGCCGCTGGTGATTGCGGCGCAGCGGCGGCGGCGCACGATCGAGGACCTGGTGAAGAACACGCCCGCGGACGGAATGGTCGCGGGGATCGGTCGCGTCAACGGCGACCTGTTCGAGGAATCGAAAGCGCAGTGCATCCTGATGTCGTACGACTACACGGTGCTGGCGGGCACGCAGGGTCAGCAGAACCATCGCAAGAAAGACCGGATGTTCGAAATCGCGCAGAAGTCACGCTTGCCGGTCGTGTTCTTCACCGAGGGCGGCGGCGGACGGCCGGGAGATACTGACGGGCTGGGCGTCGCGGGACTCGACTGCATGGCATTCAACTACTGGGGAAAGTTGAGCGGGTTAGTACCGCTAGTGGGTATCAACTCGGGTAGGTGCTTCGCCGGAAATGCAGCACTACTAGGATGTTGCGATGTAGTAATCGCGACTAGTGGATCGAATATAGGAATGGGTGGTCCCGCGATGATCGAAGGCGGTGGACTAGGTATATTCCGCCCCGAAGAAGTAGGACCGATGGAGGTGCAAGTAGCTAATGGAGTAGTAGATATTCCGGTCGCTGATGAGGCCGAAGCAGTACTAGTCGCCAAGAAGTACCTATCGTACTTTCAGGGCGACGTTCGTGACTGGGTATGTGCGGATCAACGCTTACTGCGCACGATCATTCCAGAAAATCGACTTCGCATTTACGACGTTCGAGAGGTGATCGAGACG
>PMOH01000490.1:2842-3063 GCA_003161515.1 Deltaproteobacteria bacterium | reverse complement strand
GGGGCCGACAAGGCCGCGCGATTCATGCAACTGTGCGACGCGTTCGACATCCCGCTGCTGTTCCTGTGCGACACTCCCGGCATCATGGTTGGCCCGGAGGTCGAGAAGACGGCGCTGGTGCGGCATGCGTCGCGGATGTTCGTGACGGGCGCGAATGTGAGCGTGCCGGTGTTTACGATCATACTGCGCAAGGGCTACGGATTGGGCGCGCAGGCGATGGC
>PMOH01000490.1:0-2788 GCA_003161515.1 Deltaproteobacteria bacterium | reverse complement strand
GAGATGGTCGAGCGGATGTATCGCCACGGGAAGGCGGTCAACACCGCGTCGCACTTCGAGATCGACGACGTGATCGATCCGTTGGATTCGCGCAAGTGGATCGTCGCGGGCATGCGATCGACGCCGCCGAAATCACCACGCATCGGCAAGAAGCGTCCGAACATCGACACCTGGTGAACGTTTCGAGTTCTACTTGCGTGATCGCGATCGATACTAAATCATCGGGGGGATGAGTGTGAGCGAAACGGAATCGCCGACGGTCGCGCAGAGCCCGCCTCCGACAACGGTCACGCCGGCTTCATGGACGAGCAAGATCGAATCGGTACTGTTGCGACGTCTGCTGATCGTCGGAGTGCTGAGCGTCCTTATAATGATCGGGCTGTTCCTGACCAACGTTAATCACCTGCAGGCGCGATTTTACTGGAGCGCGATGTTTCCGATCTTCGGTATCGTGAGCGTGTGGCACCAGCTTAACGGGCCGCGCCGGCATGAACGACCGCTGTGGAAGCTGATACTGCGACAGACGCTGCACTGGCTAGGGCCGATCGTCGCGGTGCGGATAATTTTCCTGCAACTGACTCGCGGGCAGATGAGCGCCGACGCGGTCGCATTGGTGACGCTGGTGATCCTCGCGGTGACCTGCTTTATGGCGGGCGTGCATATCGATCGCAGCTTTTACTGGGTCAGCGCGGTGCTCGCGTTGGCAGCCGTTTTTGGGACGGAGGTCGAAGCGTACTTCTGGATGATTGTTTTGATCGCAATCGTAGCGGTCGCGGTCACTGTGTTCGCCGCGATTGCGCTGCGCCGGCGCACGACTGAAGTCGCGAGCGCGGGAGGATAAGCGGAGCGATGCTCGCAAAGATCCGGCGCAACCTCATAGCGGGAATTCTGACGGCCATTCCCGTCCTCGTGACCGTGTGGGTGATCAGTTTCCTGGTCGGGCTGCTGGTTGCACTCGGCAGTCCGTTCGTCAGGGCTTGCGTATCGTGGCTGGAGATTCATTCGCCGACGCTGGCCGAAGGATTTTCTGCGCAGTGGTTTCAAGGAACGATTTCGGTTGCGATCGTGCTGGCGGCCTTGTACGTCCTTGGCGAGATCGCGACCGCCGTCGCGGGACGCCGCTTGCTCGGCGCGTTTGACTATCTGATGGCGCGAATCCCTGTCGTGCAATCCATCTACGGCGCCGCGCGACAACTCGTCACCAGCTTTCAGACCAAGCCGGGCAGTTCGCAGCGCGTCGTTTTGATCGAGTTCCCATCGCCGGGGATGAAAACTGTCGGCCTCGTGACAAGGATTTTCAACGACGCCGACACCGGTGAGGAAATCGCCGCGGTTTACGTCCCGACCACACCGAATCCGACTTCGGGTTACATGGAGTTGGTGCCGACCAGCCGCCTCGTCATGCTCGATTGGACGATCAACGAAGCGATGACTTTTATAATGTCGGGTGGCGCTGCTGCCCCGCCGAAATTAAACTACTCGAAGAGCGCCGGCGCGAGAGTCAGCGAAGTTCGGGCGAAGCCGAACGCGGCCGCCAAATAGTTTGTAATTAATTCCTTCTCACCTTGGAACCACGGGCACGTATCTGCAAAGGCTCTTCAGAAATAAATCCCCGGTACGAGAGTTGCTCCCTTTTGGGGATGTAGGGTTGCAAATAATCCCGCTATCGGGAGAGAGGTGAGACTTTATGAAACGAATATCAACACTTTTGATCGCAGCCGTGGTTCCAGTCGCATTCGCCGCTTCGTCGTTCGCGCAAGAAGGAAGGACGCTGGGCACTGTCGTGAATGGAAATACAACGACCGTGTTCAAGGCCGCGGACAACAGCGACATTGATATGCAGAAGCTTCAGACATGGGGCAGTTTCGCGAGCGAGCATCCGGATGTCGCCCGTGAACTTGCGTACAAGCCATCGCTAATCAACAACGACAGCTACACGCAGAAGCATCCGGAACTGGCCCAATTCTTCTCGGCGCATCCGGATATTCGCGAGGCGATGGCCGAAGATCCGGGGAATTTCGTAGCGATCCCGCCGCGTCCGGGCGAGTAGTCACAGCATCTCTTGGGCGGCGTAGCGTCGCGCCGCCCAATCTATAGAGCATTTGGGTTCCCGAAGGCACGCCTGGATTTTTTGTATTTTGGATCAGAAGAACTATGCTGAAAAATATGAATCGAATATCGACTCTGTTGATCGCAGTCGCGCTTCCCGTCGCTTTTGCCGCTCCATCGATGGCGCAATCAGGAAATACGCTGGGCACTGTCGTGAATGGAAATACCACGACCGTGTTCAAGGCGGCCGGTAATCGGGGTATCGACACGGAGAAGCTCAAGACCTGGAATGGCTTCGCGAGCGGGCATCCGAAGGTCGCGAGCGAGCTTGCGCACAATCCCGCGCTGATCAATGACGACGGCTACGCGAAGAAGCATCCGCAACTCGGTGCGTTCTTCTCGGCGCATCCGGAGGTTCGCGAGTCGATGGCAGCGAATCCCGGCAACTATGTTGCGATTCCGCCGCGTCCGGGCGAATAGCGCACTAACGACGCGGGCAACCTAACCCCTAACCCCTTCCCTCGAGGGAAGGGGAACAATCGCGTGGGGAGCACTTCTGATTGGGCGGCGGGCAGCACGTCGGATTATTCGTCGTTTCTTTCTCGGACTGCGCGGCGGGCGAAGCCTTTGGAGCGGCGCCGCTTGACCTTGGTCGCTTCGGTCTGTCGCGTCTCGGCGAAATCGATCATTGCCTGCTGGCAAGCCGGCGCGGCGTTTGCGGCTTCGGTCTTGACGTAAG
>PMOH01000055.1 GCA_003161515.1 Deltaproteobacteria bacterium | reverse complement strand
ACGTTGCCCGGCCATCGATGGTTCAGCAGCGCCTCCTCGGCCTCCGGGGAGAGCATCAGCGGCCGGCCGGCATCGGTGGAATGAAACGCGAGAAAATGATGCGCCAGCGGCAGGATGTCTTCCCGGCGATCGCGCAGCGGCGCAATCCGAAGCGGAATCACGCTGAGGCGAAAATACAAATCAGCACGGAAGCGGCCGGCGGCTACTTCATGCCGCAGCTTGCGATTGGTCGCCGTGACGATGCGGACATCGACCTTGCGCGTTTTCGACGCGCCAACCCGCAGGACCTCGCCGTCTTCGAGCACGCGCAGCAGCTTGGCCTGGAAATCAGGGCCGGCTTCGCCGATCTCGTCAAGAAACAGGGTGCCACCCGACGCTCGCTCGAAGCATCCCGCGCGGTCGCGGATTGCGCCGGTGAACGATCCCTTTTCATGGCCGAACAGCTCGCTCTCGACCACGCCGTCAGCCAGCGCCTTGCAGTTGATCGCGAGGAACGGACCGGCGGCGCGAGTGCTCCAATAGTGCAGCATCCGCGCGACCAGCTCCTTGCCGGTGCCGGTCTCGCCTTCGATCAGAGCGGTCGTGCGCGACGGCGCGACACGCCGAATCATCGCGACGAGCTGGCGGCTCTTCGGCGCCTCGGCGATGAACCCGGCCGCGACGGTGGCGACGTCGAGCTGCTCGCGCAGCTTGCGGTTCTCGCGCTGAAGCGCGTTCATCTCGACCGCGCGGGTGACGACCGTGTTCAGCTCGTCGTTGTCGAATGGCTTGGTTACGCAATCGAAGGCGCCACCGCGCAGCGCTTCCTTGGCCGACTCTGCCGCTGGCAGCGGCACGCTCAGCACCACCGCCATGTCCGGATCCTTGCTATGCACTTTCTTGAGTAGTTCCATCCCATCCATCCCCGGCATCCTCATGTCTGCGATGATTACGTCTGCGCCTGCGTGTTCGAGCACTTTCAGTGCTGCTTCGACATTCGGACACGTCTCGCATTCGTAACCGGCCTGTGAAAGGACCTTCGCGGCGCTGCGTGCAACATGAAACTCGTCATCGACAATAAGAACTCGCGCCTTTCCATGTACGTTGCGATCCTGCACGCCTATCACCAACGGCCACGCTTTTCCTGAGGGCCAAACGCGGCTTAGTGTAGCATTCTCGCCCTCGTCTGTAGGACTGTCAATAAGGGGTAAAAGCCCTTTGTTTCGCTATGCTTTTCGGAGAATTTGGCGTTGCGGAAATGGAACATGGCAACTTTTACAGAGCCACGATTTATTTCGGGAGAGCGGACGAGCGCGGTCACCCGACCGTTGCTTCGGCTAATTCGAGGAAGTGTTGCGGGAGGTTAGCGGTATTGGCAGCAAGCCCGGTGGCGACGACAGGTAACCCAACGCGGGCTCAGTCTGGTAGTCGGCCTCGTCGCGAATCTGGCGGGCGTTGTCGCGGGCCTCGCAGTCAGTCTGGTCCTGGCCCTGGCAGGTGGTGGACGCAACCTTCGGTAAGTCGCTATCGGAGGAGGCGCATCCGTAAAATCCGGTGGCTACCGCCAATATCGCGACGGCGAGGAATCGATTCATCCTGCTGCCAATCATGGTTCCCGAGATAACAAGCTAGCAGATAGCTTTGTTGGGACGATACAAGGCAGCCCGATTTGTCGAAAAAGGCCGGTCGCGCGGCTATTTTGCAGGAATCCGAACAGACGGCCTCTGCAGCGAGTCGGGAGTAAGCTTAGTCAGATTGTAATGAAGGCGTTGAGTTTGGCACGCACGAGCTGCCCGACCTCCAATGGCACTTTCGCGCCTGCGTAACGGATCCGTCGCGCCGTCGTGTCGATGCTCCGAATGTGGCTGGTCAGGATTTCGCCGGTGACAGGCAGGCCGGACGGAAGCACAACACTCGTAGGAAACGGTCGCACGCGGGAAGTAATCGGACATACGACGGCCAATCCTGTGTTTTTGGAAAACAATGCCGAAGAGACTACGAGGCCGGGTCGTCGGCCGGCCTGTTCCCTTCCTTTGGTCGGATCGAAATCGGTCCAGATGAGATCGCCGGCGGTAGGAATATACACAGGCGATGTCACTGCTCGACGATCTCGCGGCCGGCGTCTGATCCCCAGTCGAATGCCGCGGCATAGACTCTTCGCCACTGACTGGCGCTCCTGCCTCTGAACAGCTCCTCCAGAGTGAAGCGGGGGATGGGACGCCGGATCACAATGTCTCCATCGCGTGCCTCAATCTCGACCTGCTCGCCGTTGGTGAGGCCGGCCGCTTTCGCGACTTGCCCCGGAAGCCTGACCGCGAGGTTCTTTCCCCATTTTCCGACTATTGCTTGCGGCACTTTCTGCTCTCCGACAGCCGAGATATTCCCAGCATATCCAAAGGTCTGGATTCTAGATAGAGCAATTCAAGCTGACGCAATATGCGAATGCCGACGCCTACGGATTCGTCGCGCGAGTCTCGCAAACACCGCCCTCTCTCACTGAGGATGGTCTGATGATTTCCATTGATCGCCCACTTGGGGGTTCGCGACGGGGACCGCGGCGGGTTCCGCACTGCCGACATGGTTCGCGGCCGGGACAAGACTTGGCGCGCTCGCCTGTCCCCCGGAAGTAGGACTTGCTGCTGCAGCGGGAATCGAGGCTGCTGTGATTGGTGGGTACTGGTGATCGCCGACTTGCGGGTTCGCTGCAGGAACCGCAGCGGGTTCCTCGCTGCCTACATGGTTCGCCGCCGGGACAAGAGTTGGCGGGCTCCCCTGTCCCCCGGAAGTAGGACTTGCTGCTGCAGCGGGACTCGAGGCAGCTGTGATCGCCGGGCTCTGGTCAGCCGCGGCGGGATTCGATGCGGCCGTAGATGGCGGGTTCTGGTCGGGCGCAGCGTTTGGCTTGCCTTCACCGGTTACCCGCGCGAGCGTTTGACCGCGGTAGCAGAACGTGACCGGATGCTTCTCATTCTTGGTCAGCCCTTCGGTCGGAGTCAGGGCAATTTCCGCCAGTCCGAGGGTGAAAACATCCGCGGCGCCTTCAGCAAGCGCAATTGGAATTTTGCCGCCCGCTCCGTATCCCTTGGTGTAGAGCTTGTAAAAGTCGCAGCTCATCCCATTGGCTTCAACTGCACTAGTGTCGGGAGCACCGAGTTTTTCCAAAACCGCATCGCGCGACATGCCTTCTTGATATTCATTCAAATCGACGGGCGTGGGGCGCGTCGATTCCATGTACACGGAACACCCAGTCACGCAGGTCGCAAGCAGAAATGCGGCACAGGCCGACAAAAACGATTTCATACAGAGTTCCCCCATTTCGACCCTGGCGCCTGATGGCCACAGTCTGGGGAGAAGTTTTACTATAAGGAAAGATTTAGTGCCAACTAGTTGTGAAGCCGGGAATGACAGGGAGATAGGTCGGTAGTGCCGGAGTATTAAATGGCTCCCCTTCCTGGTTACGTATCGAACTATGTGCCTCGCGCCGCAGCCAGAGTTACGGGGCGTCCTGGAAGAAATTCAGGAGTTCTTTCTCACCGACTAGACCTGCATCGCCAGTTGGCCTGTACGAGATCAGATCGGTCTATATCAGCAGGCAAAGAAGGCGGCACCAATGAGCTCGTTTCCTCACACGGGCCGTTAGGTAGTGTCTCAGTTTGAATTTTGGCGGGCCGTTCCGCCCTTGTCCGTGACCTGGCTGCACTTTTCCAAAATCTCATCCACGACGCGTTCAATCGGCGCAGTGGCATCGATTACGACACCACCCTTCGGGACATCTTCTTTCGTTGCATACAATCGCGCAATGAGTTCGCGTTCCTCTGGTTTTCCGCCGAAGTCAGTTGGGTCGAGTGCCACTCGCTCATCAATCCGCCGGTTCATGGTGTCCAGGTCGACCTCCAGGACAAACACGCCGTCAAATAAGTCGATGAATTTGGCAAAATTCCTCGAGCTACCACAGAAAAAGGTGGCCGCCTCCTCCTGGTTGGCGACGAAGGCTTGTACTTTCTCTACATCCCAAATCTGGTGCTCGGACATCCAGGCAGCCGTCGGTGTACCCGTTTCCGGAGCCGTCGGTAGANNGCCTTCGATCAAATAGTTTCTGATGCCCATCAAACCGGCCTATCGCGGCCCCTGGCCGGACGCCTTCTAGTAGCTCCCGCGCTTCTTCGGCGCGTTCGCCGCGTCCATGATGGCACACAGATGCGTCATGTGCTGGAGTCTTGGTGGCTCCCCGGGCCGGATTCGAACCAGCGCTGGGTACGCACTTCAACTCCAGCCGAAGGCGTCCGCCACTTTGTGCAACAGGTCCGAGCGCTCGTAGCGAAAGGTGAGCATCATGCGCGGGCGGTCGGCGGCGTTGGGGCCGCCCGCGTGCAGCACGCGTAAGTCCATCAGCCATACGTCGCCCGGACCGCCGGTCATCTCCACAATCTGCAGTTGTACACTGCCGACAGCGCCCGTCCGGTGAAGTAGATCCGCGCGGTGCTGCGGACTGGCCATAGGAGGGTCCGCAACCAGCAGGTCGGCGAAGAATGGTTCGGCGCGCAGGAGTCTCCCGAACTCCGAAGGTCTAATATGTCGCCCCTCATTCAGCAGGCGATGCGAACCGGCAATCGCGAGGGTGCCGCCGCCGTGCGCGTCTACAACATCCAGGAAGGCGAACAACTGCACGCCGGGCTTTGGCCGCTCGCCAACCGCGGCCTGTCAGAATGCCAGCCGGATGGAACGGTCCATGTCTGTGCGTTTGGCAAGGTGAAGAGCACCTGTGGACGCCGGTTGGGTCCGGGCCGCTCGTATGGATGCCCCTCGAGCAGCGCATCGAGAGCCGCTGTGAGCGCTGATTCCTCGACCAGCGCCGCCAGTTCGGGATGCCGGTTGCCGATCACCTCGGACGTCTTGAGTCCCGTGTCCGGCCATCGCGGTCTTGGCAGGGCATCGAGGTGCCAGGCATCGGCCTTCCAAAGTCTCAGCAGCTCAAGACGCCGCAACACTGCTTCGCGCGCGCGGCGCACGCCCTCGGCCGACACCAGGCCATCGAGCCGCAAAATGCCGGCTCGTTTGAACGCGTCGCGCTGTTCAGGGGTGAGCGTGAAGGTCTGGATCACGGGTCCGTCTCTGAATCACGGCCCGCGGCAAATCTCCCGCTCGGCAGTGACATTCCTGGAATTTTTGATGGCTCCCCGGGCCGGATTCGAACCAGCGACATGACGGTTAACAGCCGTCCGCTCTACCGACTGAGCTACCGGGGAGTGTTTTCTTTTCAGTGAATTCTGTCTTGCATCGCGTCGGAACTACTTTCGATATACGTGCTTCGCCGCGAGATCAAGAACCGACATTATAACTGTAGATCGGCTGTATGAATCAATCCGAATCGCGCAGGGCCGGTATCACGGGGAGACCTTGGAGCCTTGCAGCGTTTTGTCCTGGACGGTGCCCATCGCCTTGACCGTCTCGGCAACGTACCTGGCCGGGAGCACGCCCGCCAGCCCGGAAAAAACCGGGTCGGTGTTGAGCGAGGTGTTGGCTTCGAGAATTCCCCATAGCGCGAAACGAAGGCCCGCACTGACGAAGACCGGAGCGCCGCTGGAAAATCCGGGCGCGCCGCCGCCGTCGAGATAGCTGAGCTGCTGCAGGCCGGCGCCAATGACCTCGGTGTCGGCGGGCACGGGCACCGAGACGTGGCCGAAGCGGGCGAGCGCCTCGAAGCGATGCGTTTTGACGCCCACGGTCGCGGCGGTCAGGTAGTACACTTGCGCGCCGGTCTCGGGCCGAACGAGCGGGTCATCGCTGCCGAGCAGCGAGGCGAGCGCGATTGGTGCGATGCTCGCGCCCTTGGGCGTCAGCGGAATCGCAGCGACGTCGGCCTTTTCTTCATGCGGATCGAGCACCCAGCGGTTTTCCGGCGGCAGTGGCTCCTCGCGCATCGCGCCGGTCGTAGAGTCTTCGAGCGTGAGCATGAGGCCGTCGCGCGGCTTGCCGTCGTCGTCGAGCAGATTGTGATGCGCCGTCACCAGGTACACGAACGATCGGCCGGGGGCCGCCATGCTCGGCACGGCGACGAAAAATGCGGTGCCGACTTGCACCGAGCGCCCGCCGGAGTGAGCGACGATGCCGGCGACGTTGCGCAGCGTCCCGGTCGGGACGCTGCCGTTGTTGTCGTCGGCGCGGGTGGCCGGCGCGATCGCGAGTAAGGACGCGAATGCGACGACGGTCGCCGCAATCGAGAGTGTGGTTTTTCTCATTCGATCAGATTTCATCCAGAGTTTGGTTGAGGGTTGGGCGGGTTCCTTTTCGGCGCATTACGATAGCAGAAGAGCGCCGATGTGGAAGGGTCGCGCGGCGGGGTAGTGTCTCAGTTTGACGCCTGACCAATGCGTTTTCGAAAGAAGTTCGAGACCCATTACCACATGGTCGCGCTTCACGCCCTCTGGTACAACTTCATCCGGATTCACGACACTTAGAGTCTCGCCACCATTGGAGTCTGGCGTTACCGACCGGCTTTTCTCATTCGATGATCTGATCGGAATCGTGGACGATTGGGAATGATGCAAGGGAAGGCGGGATGACAAGAACCACGGTCACAAATCTGAAAATTTGCCTTGTGCAACTGCTCGCAACCGAGGCTTTGGTAATTTTGCCAGTGGCTCTAGGTAAGAACTCGGCGGTTTCAACTTACGAGCGGATCCTCTCACCGATATATCTGCTAACGCTCGCGCCCATACGCGCTCTCCGATATGGATGGTACGGTGGGTTCCTTGGGTTTCTCGTCATCATATCAATAGATGTGGTGTTTCTTTTGATAATAATCTTTTCATTCGTAAGGAATCATAAGATTGTGGGCTGCATATGCCTTTTCGTATTCAATTTTCTGTGCTTCCTGGTCGATGCACTCCAATTTTTTTGAGGGTCCATCTCACTTCATCGCTGATCCCCGCCCATCCGGCCAAACTGAGATACTACCCGGCCCGCCGACGCGCGCGCGAAAAATGGAGCGGCGCGGCCTGAGCTTTCCACTCCGACCGCGCCGTCTATCAGCTAGCTATTCTGGTGAATCGCAATCTACCAGCGGTTGCGATTTCCTCCGCCGCCACCGCCTTCTCTGCCGCCACCACCGCCGCCGCCACGCCGCCGATCTCCACCACCGCCGCCCCCGCCGCCACGCGGGCCGCCGGTGCTGGCGCGAGCCTCGTCGATTTTGATTCGCCGTCCCTTCAGGTCGGTATCATTGAGGGTCTGGATTGCGGTGGCCGCGTCGGCCGCCTCCACCATCTCGACGAAACCGAAGCCGCGCGACTGACCCGAGAATTTGTCGGAGACCACGACCGCGCTTTCGACTTTCCCAGCTTGCCCAAAGAGCTCCGCCAGGTCGTCCTGAGTAACCGCGTAGGCGAGATTGCCTACATACAACTTAGTGGGCATAAAAGCCCTCCTTACTTTTTGCCGGGAAGCTCCTAAACAGACGACCATCCGGGGATTGCCGGGATCAGTGAGAAAGGCGGCGTCCGAGGCGTTTAAGTTCCTGAAATAAAGATAAGCGCGAGGCAATTCTGAGTAAAGTCGGAGAGCAAATGCTGCGGGGATAAGGCCCGATTGCTTGCCCCTTCTGTCATTCTGAGCCGCTGCGGCGAAGAATCTCGACGGACGCTTTTGCGGCCGGCGTCATAAAGGGTGCGCTGACGCGCATCGCGGAAACCGGAACCGGCTTCGCGTGCGCGANNTCGCGTTGCTCAGGTCGTCAGGGTGACACAAAAACGCGAAGCTGCCCGGAGGTCCGTTCCTCCCGCTCGCGTTGCTCGCTTCGTCTTGATGACAAAATGCCCTCGCCGTGCTCGCCTCGGTCAGGAGGGCAGAAGGAGTGCGTGCTCAGGCAGACTTTTCACGCGGCGACCTTGGTCGTTCCTTGCATCGCGGGGAGTTCGGGATTGCAGATGTACCGGATCTTTGGAAGCGTTACGTCTGCGGTCGTGAACGTCGCCGAAATCGGGTTGTCGAGGCGGAGATACGCGCCGGCGCCGAAGGCGTTGTTGTCCATCAGGACCACTCGCGGCTTGCCGCGCTCCGCTTTCGAGAACGTGAACTCAGGATCGACTTGCACCAGCACCAGCTTCTCGTCGTCCTTGTTGCGCGCGAGATGCATGCTCGCGATGTACTGGATGTCGCCGCCGGAGATCATGTCGCGATCGAGCAGCTCGCACTCGAGCACCGGCTTGCCGCCGGCGCTGGCGCGCGCAACCACCCGATCGTGGCGGATATCGATCTTCACGTCGCCCGCGACCGTTGGATAACCCCATCGCGCGGCCAGCTCGCGACGCGCGTCTTCATTGTCGACATAACTGCGCAGCACAAAGCCGCGCGGGCGGACGCCGGTGCGTCCCGAGACGCGCACCTCGGCAATCGTGAACGCGCCGACCGGGCTCTCGGGATAGTTCGTGACGCAGAAGATCGCGTACTCGGGAATCGATGGATGCATCGTGGCCGGGATCAGGTTGTCGGCCGGGTCGTCATCGATCTCCATGTTGATGGTGAGAAGTTTCGCACCCTTCAAAATCCACGGCTCGGTTTTGTAGCCGTTGATCGTCGGCACCGACTTGGCCCATGCAGCGAGATCGAGCTTTCCAAAACGCGGCGGCATCAACGACCTCCTGCGGCGGCGGACGCGGTGTCGCTCGCACCCTGAAAATGAGGCATCACTTCTTTCGCGAACAGGCGCAAACTGTCGAGCACCTTTTGCTGAGGCACCGTCTCGAGCGCGTTCAGCAGGAAGTTGACGCGATCGCAGCCGACCGCCTCCCACTTTTTCATCTCGCGCGTGATGCGCGCGGGATTTCCGATCGCGATACCCTCGGGCGCGCCGGACGCATCGCCGGGGCCGGCCGCATCCTGACGCAGCGACGGCAACAATCCGAGCGAGGGATACGATTTGCTCGGATACGCCTCGCGCGCGGCGAGCAATTGCGCAGCGAGATAGTTGAAAGTGCCGGTGAGACGCTTGCCGACCTTGACGCCCTCGGCGTCGTCCTCATGACAATACAAAAAGTTCACCGTCGAGACCGCTTCGTTGACGAC
>PMOH01000105.1 GCA_003161515.1 Deltaproteobacteria bacterium | reverse complement strand
TGCGTGTCAGAACTAGCTTGCGCGAGTCCGTCGGTCTTCGCGATTGCCTTCGACTTGCCACCGGTATCCGCACTTGCCTGGCATTCGCTCCCATCAGGGGCCGTGTGCGTGACGCTGTGGTGACCGCTCGCTTTGCACGTCACTCCTCCCGCAGCGTGGGCACTCGTCGCCGCGAATGCCAAAAACATAGCGCCGGTAAGCAACCCCATCGTCGTCTTTCGTAGTTTCATAGATCCCCCTCCCAAATCGCTGATCTACGTCATTTCCGTTCTGGTCGCCCGAATTGAACAATCTGGCGCCAAGCAGTGTTGGAGCTCTATACGACCGGATTTGTTGTTTACAGAAGTTCCCGGTGAAGTGCTACGGCGAGGCTTGCTGTTGGGCGGGATGCGGCGTTTCGAGCATTCGCCTGGCGGCGGCGACTGCGTCGATCGAGCCTGCGAGTTCCAAGACGTCGCCGGGGCGCAGTATTTCGTCGCCGGTTGGTACGATCACTTCGGAATCGCCGCGGCCGATCGCCAGCACGACGGCGCCGCTGTTGCTGTGGAGATCCAGCTCGGACAATTTTTTGCCGACACCTTCGCTGTCAGATCGGATCGGAATAGGCGTGATCATGCCGATGCCGGGGACTTCGTATGAATCGGCGGCGTGAGCGCCGCCGAGCGCTGCGCGAATCAGCAGCGTGGCGTTGCGAATCTGGCCCTGCATCTGGCGCGCGCTGCGGGTCACGATGACGATCATCAGCACGATCGTGATGACGATGATTCCGATTCCTTCAACCGGCGCCATGAACGGCTGGATGATCGCGAGCAGCGGCACGGCGGCGACCAGCAGAATCGTGATCTGCAACAATTCGATCGATGCGTTTACCGCGGGGGCGCCATCGGCAGGAAGTTCGCCGAAGGCGCGCGACGCGAGCGCCGTCGCCAGCCGGCGCGACGCGAAATACATCGCGGCCGCGGGTAGCGCGCATAGCAGCAGCGCGAAGACGTCCACGAACAGGCCGGCGTTGAAATATGCGAGGTGTTCCATGTTGGCGACGGTGGTCGTCACGTCGAGCGGGTCGAGTTCGTTGACGATCAGGATTGCGCCAATCAGAACGGCGCTCGCCACGATTGTGGCTGTCGGCCATGCGATGGAGTTGTTTTCGCGAGCGGGCTGGCCGGCGTTGCGAATTTGCTCGAGCCAGGAGTCGTAAAGCGCCTCGAGCACCTTGAGCGGGCGCGGCATTCGCGCGGTAACGAATTCGGCGAAGGGAATCGAGACGCGAATCATATACGGCGTCAGAAAAGTCGTGGCGGCGGAGACGGCCACGGCGAGAGTGTAGAGAAAATCGCGGGCGGCGCCCGTCTTCAGCCCCGCGCCGGCGATGATAAACGAGAACTCGCCGATTTGCGCCAGGCTCATGCCCGCTTCGATCGAGGTTTTGGTGCCGACGCCGCTCAGGATCGAAGCGAAGGTCACGCCGAAAATTTTTCCGCCGACTACTGCGGACGTCAGCAGGATCAGCGCCTGCCAATGCTCCGCGATGAGCTTGGGATCGATCATCATGCCGACCGAGACGAAGAATACGGCGCCGAATATGTCGCGCAGCGGCTCGACCAGGTGTTCTATCTGATCGACCTCGCCCGATTCAGCGACCAGGGAGCCCGAGAGGAACGCGCCGAGCGCGACCGAGTAGCCGGCGTGCTCGGCGAGGAGCGCGAAGGCGAAACAAATCCCGACGACCGCAACCAGCGTCGTCTCGGGCCGGCCCATCCGCACTACGAATCGCACGACCGGCGGCACCACGATGAATCCGATGCCGACGAACGCGACCAGGAAGAGGATCAGGCGCGCAACTGTCACCGTCATCAGCGAGGCCGAGACGCTCGCGCCCGAGGCCAGCGTGGTCAGAATCGCGAGCTCGACGACGGCGGTGAGATCTTCGGCAAGCAGCACCCCGAACACCAGTTCACGCAGGCCCTCGGAGACGGGGGTTTCCTGGTAGGCCTTGGCGACGATGGTGGTGCTCGAGATGGAAAGAATCGCGCCGGTGAAAATGCTCTCGAGCGGCGTCCATCCGAGCGCGCGCCCGCACACGTAGCCGAGCCAGATCATGAAGCCGACCTGCAGCGCCGTGATGAAACCCGAGGTCGGGCCGAGACGAATCAGCTTGCGCACGCTGAACTCGAGCCCCAGCGCGAACATCAGGAGGATCACGCCGAGCTCGGAGAGCGTGTGGATGCGTTCAGGATCGGCGAACAGAGGAATCGGAACGTTAGGCCCGACGATCAAGCCCGCGATCAGATAGCCGACGACCACCGGCTGACGGATTTTCTGAAAAATGATCGTGGTGACCGCGGCGACGCATAACACCATCGCGAGATCTTCGAGAAACGTGTGTGAGGTGAGTACGAGCACAGTCGCGTCGGGGCATCTTAGCTTGCAGCAGAGACCGCGCGCGAGAGTGCTGGAGACCTACTGTTTAAACACCAACGGCGGTCCGCTCACTCGAGTTCCCGTGAGCGCGACGTTCACCTCGACGCGGTTGGCAATTCTGATGAAGGGAATGCCGCTGTTCATGCCGTAGTCCTTGCGGTCAAAGTAGAGCGTCCCGTTAATCGTGCCGGTGCCGGTGCCCACGCCGGAGACGGTGAGTGTAAGCTGCTCGGCGCGGGTAACTCCTCGTATCGTAAAGTTGCCGTCCAGCTCGAAGGTGTTGGGACCGGTCTGTGAAATCTTCGTGGACTTGAAGGTGATCAACGGATTATTGGCGACATCGAAGAAGTCTGAGCTCTTCAGCTTGCTATTCTTCATACCGCTTCCGGTATCGACCGATGCAGCCTGGATCTCGACGTCCAAAACTCCGGTCGTCACGTCGGTAGATGCAAAAGTCAAAGTGGCGTTCCACTGATCGAAAGTGCCGCTTATCGGCACCGACGCTTTTACACCGAACTTGATCGAGCTTTGAACTGGCGTGATGGTGAACACAGGAACGTCCTGTGCAAGGCCTAGTGACGGGATCAAAACGGACGCCAAAAGGCAGACGGCAATTAATCTCATTGCGGGCAGTGTGAGTTGTTCCCAAGTCACTGTCAATTGCAGCTCTTAGTTCGTGTTCGTTACCCGCGGAAGTACTTTGGTCCAGAAGAGTTCGATCGTTTTCATCAGGCGGTCGTGGGGCATCAGGCCGTTGTACATCCATGCGAAGACCCATCGGATGGGCAGGCGCTTGAGCAGATGCTCGACCTGGCGCGTGACGGTGTCCACCGTGCCGACGAAGGCGAGACCGTTGCTCCATAGATCTGCCGGCTCGCCGGTCTTGGGATCGTCGAGGCCCTTGGAAAATCCGAACGGTTCGAACCATTCGTGGCCGCAGAAGTAACCGCTCTCGCGCCAGATTGCGCGCGCTTCGTCGTCGCTGTCGGCGATCACGATGTCGCGCAGCACGCCCATCCCTTCGCCGAGCGGCTTGCGCGAGACTTCCGCATAGACTTCGCACAGTTGATGTTCGAGCGTCGGATGCAGCGGCGGCAGAATTGCAGTGACGCCTTCCTGCGCGCACCATCTGATACTGCGTTCCGACGACGCGAACGGCTGGAAGATCGGCGGATGCGGCTTCTGCACCGGCTTGGGCCAGGT
>PMOH01000408.1:14177-15717 GCA_003161515.1 Deltaproteobacteria bacterium | reverse complement strand
GTGATGCTCTTCGGAGTCGCCGAGTGAGCCCCAGTGCATCGCGAAGTTTTCGAGCTGGACGTCGGGGTTGAAGCGTTCCGACGCGCCCATCACGACTTCATCGACGCTCAATAGAAACGCCATGCGCGCGATCGCGTAAACCTGGTCGTTGGAGACCACCACCAGCGGCGTGACGGCGCGGCCGTGATCCTCGCAGACCTTGACCACCTTGCTGAACAGCTTGCCTTCGGCCTCGCTGAAAATCTGGCCGCCATCGCTCGACGCAAGTCCCTTTTCGGTGCGAACTGTGAGCGCGATCAGTTCGGCGTCGTCGCGCTCGGACAGGTAGCGATGGAGATGCGCGAGGTTGTTCGGATCGCGGATTGCAATCAGTTTCTTCTTGCTGGCGAAGAGGCCGAGACCGATCGAATCGATCTGGCTTTCCTCGATCAGTTCCAAATTGAATTTCTCGGGTTCCTCGCCGTACGCATGCTGAGCCTGGCCGTTTATTTTTTCCGAAATCTCGAAAATCACGAACAGCGCGAGTGTGAAGCTGACGCCCGAGATGGTCGCAACCTGCTTGGTGAACAGGTTGATGACCGCGGTCGCGAACAAAACTATAAACGTCAGCGCGAGGCCGAGCGGAAAATCCTTGCCGCCGGGACGGAACCACGTCAGGTTGAGCGGCATGCGCCACAAGCGATGGTACTTGTCCTTGTAGCGCAGGATCAGCACCGACAACGTTTTGAAAACGAAACTCCAGATGACGCCGAACGCGTAGGCCTCGCCCAGCACGAACATGTCGCCGCGCGAGAGCACGATGGTGGCGATTTGGAGCATCGCGACCATGTTCACGATGCGATAGTTGGTGCCGTATTTCTTGTGCGGATGACGGAACCAGTCGAGCAGCACCCCGTCTTCCGCGACGCGAGTGAGCACGCCGGTCGAACCGACGATGGCCGTGTTGACAGCGCCGGCGAGGATTAGAAATCCGACGAACACCACGAAGGCGCGCAGGGCGATCCGCGCCCATAGCGGCCCGATCATGAACATCGCGAGTCCGCCGATCAGGTCGTCGCCATAGTTCGACATGCGCACGCTGTCGGGGATGATCATGACCGCGAAGAACGACACCAGCGAAGTCAGCAGCAGGCTGTATATAAAGATGACCATGCCGGCGCGCAGAAGATTCTTGAGCTTGGGCGCTTCAATTTCGCGATTGATTTGCGCCAGCGATTCTTCGCCCGACATCGCGAGGATCGAATGGCCAAACGCGATCAGGATTCCGAGCGTGCCGATCGTGCGCGCACCGGGAAAATGCTTGAGCCATCCCAGCGAGTCGTTGGTGAACTTCAACTCGAACGGCGGCAGATGCGCACCGCGCGAGTAAATAGTCAGCCCGCACCAGACCATCATGATCACGGCCATCACGGTCGTGATCTGCATGATCCGCATCGCTTTGCCGCTGGACTCCTCGATGCCGAGGATGTTCTGGCGCCAGAAATAAATTGTTACCGCGATGGCGAAAAAGGCGGCGGTGAAATCCGGCGGGAGTATAATG
>PMOH01000408.1:0-14096 GCA_003161515.1 Deltaproteobacteria bacterium | reverse complement strand
CGCGTGAACATCGAGCACGATTCGACGTACACGGCGCGCACCGCGTACGAGAACAGCATGACGGCGAGAATGAAATACGGCGCCGAGCGGCCGCATGCAGTCTCGACAATGCCGCCGATGTAGTAGGCTGATGACGCGAGGTCGCACAGGACGACCGCCGACGCCCGCCAGAAGGAAATGAAGGCGAGCATCCCGGTGGTTACTACGATTGCTTTGGTTTGTTTGCCGAAGGTCGCCTGCGGTTGAGGCCGCTCGGCGCCGAGGACTTTTGGAGTCGCTGCCAAGTATGAATCTCCCCGAGCAACGCCGAAAAGAGCGGCGATGCAGACCTTTCAAAATGCAAGATGCGGACCGCATTGATTGTACAGGATTTGGTTGCAGTTCATGCGCGTTGAAATGCTAAGCGCAACGGCTTTGACGATTAAAGCCGTGCAATTTGCAAGAAAATTACAGCGCGGGCTTGATGCTCTCGGGCAATCGAGGATTAGAATGAAATCGCAACATTCAGTCGAGGAAGCGCTTGGCTAACATTCTCGTCGTTGACGATGACCGCAATATCCGCCGCACCTTGGCGGCGAGTCTTGAATCGGCGAGTCATCAAGTGACCGTCGCGGAAAGTGCCGAGCACGCCCTGGAGCTGTTTGGCCCGTCGGCGCCGGCGGTGGTCGTCTCCGACGTCCGGATGGCGGGAATGGGTGGGTTCAAGCTGCTGGAATCGATCAAGCGGCTCAACCCTGCGATGCCGGTCGTGATGATGACGGCGTTCGGTTCGATCCCCGACGCGGTCGAAGCGATGCGCCAGGGGGCGTACGACTACGTCACCAAGCCGTTCACCGCCGACCACATCGTGCACGTGGTCGCGCGTGCGCTCGAGGTGCATGAGCTGCGAGCCGAGAATAAAGAGCTGCGCGATCGGATCGAGAGCCTGACCGAGCCCGAGCCGTTCCTCACCTACAGTCCGCATTCGCGCAAGCTGGCGGAGACCGCGACGCAAGTGGCTGACAGTGACGCGACTGCATTGATCACCGGCGAAAGCGGCACCGGCAAGAGCATGCTGGCGTCGTACATACATCGCTTGAGTCCGCGCAAGAATGGTCCGTTCGTGCAGGTCGCGTGCACTACGCTCAGCGAGCATCTGTTGGAGAGCGAACTCTTCGGGCACGTGCGCGGTTCGTTCACCGGCGCGATCAAAGACAAGCCCGGGCGGCTCGAAGCGGCCGAGGGTGGAACTGTGCTGCTCGACGAAATTGGCGACCTGACGCCGGTGGTGCAATCCAAGCTGCTGCGTTTTCTGCAGGAGCGGACGTTCGAGCGGGTCGGCGGCGCGCAAACGATCAAAGTCGATGCGCGGATAATCGCGGCGACCAATCAGCATCTCGAACAGCTGGTGAAGGAAAAGCGCTTCCGCGAGGATCTCTACTACCGCCTCAACGTGATCGAATTGCAGGTGCCGGCGCTGCGCGACCGGCCCGGCGAAATCCTGAAGCTGGCCGAGCACTTCGCCGCGCAAGCCGCACAGACGCATCACAAGCCCGCGCATTCGATCGCGCCCGAGGCGCGCGACGCGCTGGTGTCCTACACCTGGCCCGGCAATATCCGCGAGCTGCGCAACGTCATGGAGCGCGCGGTAATCTTAAGCCGCGGCGAGACAATCGCACTGAGCGATCTGCCCGACAAAATTCTCGCATCGCCAGACAAGCTCGATCACAGTCACACGCTCGAGCAGATGGAGCGCCGGCATATCGAGGTCGTGCTCGAGCAAGCGATGACGCTCGAAGAAGCAGCCGAGATGCTTGGCATCAACGTCGCGACATTGTGGCGAAAGCGCCGGCGATACGGCCTGGACTGACGACAGGCTTCGCGGGCGGCGCCGGACGCGTCGCGAGGATAGCAGCCGTGAATGCGGGATCGTCAAACAAACGCGTGAAGGCGTCCTCCAGCGATGCCTGCAGCTCGCGTGAGAAACATTTGTCGAGGTAGAGGAACGCGTTTGTTGGAGGGCCCTCGCCTCCCACGACTCTCGAATAAAGAACTTTGCCAGTTTGCGGCTGGACCTGAACGCGCATCGAAAGAAAACCGCTCGCGTGAATTCCGGATATGTCGGATCTAACGACCGCCTCAAATCGACCGAGTTGAACAACAACCAGCGCGCCGCCGTTACCGATCCTGAATCCACGCGCTCTCAATTCAGTCTCGGCCGCCCCCTTCAGGGTGTCCATGGGGTCTTTGACGCGGGAGTAATTCCTTTGTTCTATAGGGTCGAAGGATTCCCAGAGCGACCCGGAAGGGGCGGCCTGTAGATCCTCGACTCTGACTTCGACCGCGATTGCGTCAGCGCCTTTAATTGGATGCACGCTTTGCTGTGGGATGTAGCTAATCGGCTCCTCTCGTGCGGTTGCGCATCCAGCGACGAGAGATGCGACGATGATTACAAACGCGGCCGCCCGGAATCGGCGACGATGGTAGGAACGCATCGATAGATCAACTAGCAGTTGTGAGCGAGTTCGAAAACGGCACGCGAGGATCGCAAAGCACCGGCGCGCTCCGTGAGGCAGCGCGCCGGCGTTCGATACAAGCGATCGTACGCGACTACTTTTTGTTCATCGCGCCTTCGAGGCGGCTGTGACTCNNGCGTCGCGCAGTTCGATTTTGACCTGCGGATCGTCGCTCTTGCCGAGTGAGCCGGCGACATTGCTCGAGGGACCGCAAGTGCCGACCGCATCGATGAAGGCTTCTTCGATACCGACCGTGCTGAGGTCTTTTGCGAATCCCAGACCGACCAACGTCATCAGCATACTTGTTGCGATCAATGCCACCGAAAATCGCTTCATCACTGGTCCTCCCGGTTTGAGATGTGACCCATGGAAAACGGCCGCATCGTTGGCAATCCAAACTATGTGTACGATGCGTCGGCCAAAAAAGTCCAGCGCGCGCTGCGAGTGCAGGTTCTTAGCGCCACACGCTTGACGGAAACTGCCGCTTGATGAAAGTGTCGCGTGGAGTCAGTCGAAAGGAATTTTCATCATGGCCAAAATTGCGCTTGCTTGCACGATTCTTCCCGACAGTCCGCCGGCGCGCCTGATCGAATGGTCGCGGGCGGCGGAGGACGCTGGCTTTTCGGGCGTCTTCATGACCGAGGCGAACAACGACTCGCTGGCATGCTCGCTCGCGCTCGGGCTCCACACCAAGCGAATCAAGCTCGGCACTGCGATCACAAACATTTATCTGCGGCATCCAAACCTGCTCGCCAATGAAGCCGCGGCGGTGCAGGAATTCACCGGCGGACGATTTATTCTCGGGCTCGGCACGGGGCATCGCGAGGGCAACTCCGCGCTCGGAATCGAGATGGGAATTCCGCTCACCAAGATGCGCGAAACTGTGAAGACACTTCGCGCCGCGCTCGACGGCGGTAAGACGGGACCGCGCGTCAGCGCGAAACTGCCGCTTTACCTGGCGGGCGTCTCGCGCCCGATGGTCAAGCTGGCCGGTGAAATTGGCGACGGCGTCATCTTCAACTTCTTTCCGCCGGCGCGGGTCAAGGAAGCGCTCGGCGAATTGGCCGAAGGCGCGAAGATCGGCGGCCGTGACCCAAAGCAGATCGAGGCGACGCTGTTCGCGACCGCATTTATTTCAGATGACTTGGAAGCGGCTCGGCGTCCCGCGCGCAAGCTGCTGTCACGCTACGGCGCACTGAAGTTTTACGGCAACATGATGGCGCATTCGGGATTCGAGCGGGAAATCGCGACGATTCGCGCGGCCGGTCGCGACGCCGATGCAGCAATAAAGGCAGTTAGCGACGAACTGATCGATGCGACCCTCCTCGTTGGGTCAGAGTCGCGAGTTCGCGAGCGGCTGCAGGAGCTATGCGCGCCGGGAATCGGAACCGCGATCGTGTTCACGAATCCGGTCAATGAAGATCGCAACGCCGCCGTGATGCGAACGATTCGCGCACTCAAGCAGTAGACCGGTCGCTCTTACGGCTGGTCTACGTCATCGCCGGCGGTCTGATCGTTGGTGGTGCGGGCCAGCGCGATACGATCGAAGAAACGGCGGATACGACGCGCGTTGACGCCGAAATCGCCGATGCCGTCGCGCGATTTGGATCGCATTTCGATCAGGCTGGCGCCGTCGGGCGTCGGCCGAACCTGGATCACGACGTCATCATTGAAATGCCACAGCTTCGAGGTCGCGACCGCCTCGAGCGTATTGGTGGCTGGATCCGAATAAGTAATCGTCCACGTCGGCGAGGCCTTGGCGACCTCGGTGACGCGCGCGAAAGCGTCGGCCGGCGAGAGGCGCTCCTTGATCGGCCCGATCGGGCCGTAGCCCTTCAACTGCCGGTCGGCGTATTTCGCCTTGTCGTATTTCATCTCGCGATTCGGTTCGTGCTGAAGCTTCTGCGCGTTGACGAATTCGGGCGGATTGTCGAAATCGGTCGTGATGTCGTTGATCGGCGGATACTTGGAACTCCGGAGCAACGTCACGATCAAGGGCAGCGCGATCACCGCGCATACCACCGTGGCCATCACGGCCCGATTGCGTCCGGCGCTCACTTGAGGATTGCGCGTCAGGAAAATCGCGAGCAGGCCGATCAGGAATCCCAGGATGCTGAGCAGAAATCCGAGCGCGAACAATTGGAATCCCATGAACGGCGCGATCAGGCGGAAATGCGCGCCGACCAATCCTGCGCCGATCATCGCGATCGCGAGGATGGCGTCGAAAAATGCGAGCCATGCAAAAGTCATTCGTCTTTCCCCCGAAAGAGATTTGCGTTCACACTACGACGCCTGGTTCCTCACTCCCCGTACCACAAACTGCGGCAATACGAACAGAAACGATCCGCTCGCGACGGCGCTGTCGATCTCGCCGAACCATCGTGCGACCTCGGCGTCGGCGATCTTGCCGGAGTCGCGCGCATACCGCGCGAAACTCGCCTTCAGCATCGGCATCGAGCGTCCGACAGTGTCGGCGCCGGCGTGAATCTCAACTTTCACGTCGGTAAGACCGGCCGCGCGAAAGAGGCGATAGAGCTGGCGTCCAATCCGCGGCTCCTTGATCGCGATCGCCTTCGACGCCGCGAGGATTCGATCGGTGAGATCACGCGCCGCGGGACCGATATCGAGCGCCAGCATATCCCAATCGCTGTCAACCGCGACGACGACTCCGCCCGGTGCCGTCACGCGCGCCATTTCGGCGACAGTATCGGCTGCGGAATCGACATATTCAAGAACGTTTTTGCACCACACGCGGTCGAACGAAGCGTCGGGAAAGCGCAGCGGAGGAAACGCGCTATGTACGAACTCCACCGCCAGCTTGGCGTCGCGAGCACGAGCGCTCGATCGCTCGATGAATTCCGCGTTGATATCCACGCCGGTCACTTTGCCGTTGGGAGCCACGCGACGTGCGAGTTCGAGGCTGGTGTGGCCGGGTCCCGAGCCGACGTCGAGCACGCGCAGACCTGCCCTGAGATCGAGCGGGCGCAACAGCGGTTCCATCGCGGGGTGATACGCGAGGATCTGGTCGTAGGCATTATGGCGGTCCGGGTCGATATCGACCCAATGCTGCTTGTAGTAGGGGTCAGCCATGGCCAGCGCCGATCAGACGAGGCGGAGTTCCTTCATCGCGACGCGCAATTTCTCCGCGGGAGCCGCGGTCATCGGCACCAGCGGCATCCGCAATTCGTTGGCGCATTTGCCCATGAACGCGAGCGCCTGCTTGACCGGAATCGGATTGGTCTCGACGAACAGCGACCGGATCAGCGGCAGCAGCCTGAAATGGATCTCGCGGGCCTTCGCGAAATCACCGGCCTGCGCGGCGACCGCGAGATCGTGCATCTCACGCGGAACAACGTTGCTGCATGTCGAGATCACGCCTTTCGCACCGAGCGCGACCAGCGGCAGAGTGAGCGCGTCGTCGCCGGAAAGAATCGTTATTCGGTCGCCGCACATCTTTAAGATATCGGACGACTGATCCATCGAGCCCGACGCTTCCTTGATACCGACGATGTTCTTGATTTCAGCCAGCCGCGCCACGGTTTCGGGCAAGATATTGGAGGACGTGCGGCCGGGGACGTTGTACACAAACAGCGGGAGGTCCACGCTCGCCGCGATCGTCTTGTAGTGCCGGTAGATGCCGTCCTGCGTGGGCTTGTTGTAGTACGGCGACAGCAGCAGCGCGCCGTCCGCGCCCATCTCGCGCGCAGCCGCGGTCAGCCGAATCGCCTCGGCGGTCGAGTTCGATCCGGTGCCCGCGATCACCGGGACGCGTTTTCGCACCTGCTCGATCGTAAGCTTGATAACGCTGTCGTGCTCGGCATGCGTGAGGGTTGCGGATTCGCCGGTCGAGCCGCACGGGACCAGGCCGTCGATGCCGCTCTGGATCTGCCATTCTATGAGGTCGCGCAGCGCCCGAGCGTCCACCTCACCATCGCGAAACGGCGTGACGAGAGCAGTCAATGCGCCATTGAACATCGTTGGTAGTCTCCCGCCTTTTTCATTTCACTGTTTCACTGGAACCATCTCGTCGGCGCCAAGCTCGACCGCGCCCCGAAAAACCTCGACGGCATTGCCGGTCATGAAAACGTGATTCGCATCGGGACCGTCGGCGCGCCATTCGATTTCAAGATTACCGCCGCGCAGTTCGACCGTGGCGGTCCGCTCGGCGTGATTCGTCAGCACCGCCGCTACCAGTGCCGCGCACGCGCCGGTGCCGCATGCCCAAGTCTCACCCGAACCGCGCTCCCATACCCGCATTTTCAGATTGCGACGCGACGAGGCAAGGATGAACTCGGTATTCACGCGGCGCGGAAAAAATGGATGATGCTCGAACTCGCGGCCCAGCGTGGCAAAATCACGATCCTGCAACTTGAACACGCCGTCGTCGGCGACGAACACGACGCAATGCGGATTGCCCATCGAGACCGCCGTGATCGATTCGCGCCGGCCTGCGACCTCGAGCGGGTAGTCGATAACTCGCCCGTCGGCGTTCACCGGGATTCCGCGGCCGTCGAGAATCGGCTCGCCCATATCGACCGTCGCGCCAATCACGCGCCGACCTTCGAGCTGCAGCATGACCGTCTTGAGACCCGCGTCGGTCTCGATCCGCATCGGATTGCGGCGCACGAGGCCACGATCGAAGGCGAGCCGCGCGACGCATCGGATTCCGTTGCCGCACATGTCGCCGCGGCTGCCATCGGCGTTGTACATCTCCATTCGAATGTCGGCGCTGCTCGACGGCGCGAGCATGATCAGGCCGTCGGCGCCGATCCCGAAATGGCGATCAGAAAGTTTGATCGAGAGTGCGGCCGGATCGGCGGGGCGCGCGCGCGTCGCGACAACATAGATGTAGTCGTTGCCACATCCGTGCATCTTGGTGAATTCGAGCGTTGCCATCGCGTTTATGCGCACTCACGCCGGCTTGAGGTCAACGATATGTTCGCCGTGGATCTGATCCTCGAACGTATCGCGGTCGCGAATCACATGAACGTCGGCGCCGTCAACCAGAATCTCGGGCGCGCGCGGGCGGCTGTTATAGTTTGACGACATGACGAAGCCGTAAGCGCCGGCGCTCATCACGGCGAGCAGCGCGCCCTCCTCCGGCTCAGCCATCTCGCGCTCGCGCGCGAAAAAATCGCCGCTCTCGCATACCGGACCGACGATGTCCGCGGTCACGGTCTTGCCGCGCTTGCGGCGATCGACCGGAACGATCTCGTGATACGCCTCGTAGAGCACCGGCCGAATCAGATCGTTCATCGCGCCGTCGATCACGACGAAGCGCTTTACGTCGGTTTCTTTATTGTAGAGGACCTTCGTCACCAGCACGCCGGCGTTACCCACCATCACGCGTCCCGGCTCGGTGATTATTTTGAGCCCGAGACCCGCGATCGGCTTCAGCAGAGCGTGCGCGTATTCCGACGGAGGCGGCGGCTGCTCCTGGTAGGGGATTCCGAGACCGCCGCCGAGATCCAGATATTTAAGCGGGATTCCCGCTTTGCGGAGCCTGCCGACAATCGCGGCGACCTTCTGTCCCGCTTCCGCGAACGGCGCCATCTCGGTTATCTGCGAGCCGATGTGCGTGCTCAGACCGACAATTTCAAGCTGCGCCAGCGCGCTCGCTTCGGCGTAGTATTCGTCAACTTGCGAAAGCGGCACGCCAAACTTGCTGTCGCGATGGCCGGTGGAAATGTGCGGATGCGTGCCGGGATCGAGATCGGGATTCACGCGCAGGCTGACCGGCGCGCGATGCTTCATGCGGCCCGCGACCTCCGCGATGCGATGCAGTTCCGGACGCGACTCGACGTTGATCATCAGGATGCCGGCTTTCAGCGCAGCCTCGATTTCCTCGTCGGTCTTGCCGACGCCGGAGAAAACGATCTTGCGCGGGTCAGCGCCGACGCGGAGGCATCGCATCAGCTCGCCGACGGAAACGATATCGAATCCAGCGCCCATTGAGGCGAACAATTTCAAAATGCTCAGATTCGAAAGCGCCTTCATCGCATAACAGATCAGATGATCGGTGCCGGCGAAGGCCTCGTCGAAGACCCGGAAATGGCGCCTGAGCGTGCGCGCGCTGTAAACGAAGAATGGAGTATTGATTTGCCGCGCCAGGTCGGCGATCGGCACGTCTTCGACGTAGAGTTGATCGTTGCGGTATTCGAAGTAGTTCATTGCGAAGTTGCGATTGAGTGAAGTTTCGTTTCTATCATAGCGCGGTCCCGCGAATAAACGGGCGCTCGGCGCAGTTTCGCTAACTCCCGACGCTATTGAATTGGTACTGGCGTCGGCACCACGAAATTTTCAGGGCTGGGCGGCGCCGACGCGTGTTTGCGCACGAGAGTCGCGTCGTTGGACGGCTCGCTGACGTAGCCGTCGGTGGTGCTGGATGTCACCTGGTAGTGATAGGTCTTGCCCATGACGGTCGAGCCGTCGATAAAGGTAAAAGTGTTTTGCACCTGGAAGCGACCTTCGTCATGCACCTGGATGTCGCCAATCTTTTCGGCGGGCTTGCCCTCCTCCGCGCGCATGATTGAGAAGCTGCCGAGGTCGTTCATCTTCGCGCCGCCGGCGTAGTTTTCGGGACGATCCCAGGTCAGGCGAATTCCCTCTTTGGCGTTGGCGGCTTCGAGCCCGGTGATTTTTTCGGGACGCGCGGACTCCGGCGGAATCGGCTGCGACTTCACGCCACATCCGAGAAACACCGCGTTCGCCAGCGCAACCATCGTCAGCCCGAGCAGCATCACGTTCGCGCGGTTGGTTTTCAGATTCATCGACGTCCGAGCTCCTTGAGGCGGCGCTTGACTGTGGATGGCGCCGGACCGCCTTCGATCGTGCGTCGCGCCACCGAGTTTTCGGCTCGAAGCATTGCGATCGCGTCGGCGCCAAACGCGCTCGAGTGCCGTCGCAAATCGTCGAGGCTCAAGTCCTCGAGCGTCCGGCCGGCTTCGGCGGTCTCACGAACGATCGCACCGACGATTTCATGCGCCTCACGAAACGCAGTGCCGCGACTGACCAGGTATTCCGCGAGATCCGTCGCCAGCGCAAATCCTCCGGCTGCCGCGCGCATGCGTTTCGCGTCGAACCGCAGCTTCGGCCAGAATTTCGCCAGCAGATCGAGCGCGGGTTTCAACGCGTCGAGCGCGTCGAACACTCGTTCCTTGTCTTCCTGCAAGTCCGAGTTGTAGGCGAGCGGAAGACCCTTCAAAACGGTCAGCATCGCAACGAGATCGCCGATCACGCGGCCAGTCTTGCCGCGGATCAGTTCGAGCAGGTCGGGATTCTTTTTCTGCGGCATCATCGAGCTGCCGGTCGAGAATTCATCGGGCAGCGCGGCAAATCCGAACTCGGTGCTAGTCCAGAGAATTATTTCTTCGCTCATCCGCGACAGATGGACCTGCGTGAGCGCGGCGGCCGATAGGAAATCCACCACGAAGTCGCGATCCGACACCGCGTCCATGCTGTTGGCAGCGATCGCCTTGAAGCCGAGCGCCCGCGCGACCATCCGGCGGTCGAGAGGCAGCGTCGTTCCGGCCAAAGCACCGGCGCCGAGCGGCATAACTGCGGTGCGCGACGCGGCCTGCTCGAAGCGTTCGCGATCGCGGCCAAGCATCTCGACGTATGCGAGCAAATGATGCGCGAGCGTGAGGGGTTGCGCGCGCTGCATGTGGGTATAGCCGGGCATGATCGTCGCGACGTGTCGACGCGCGAGGCGAATGAGCGTCGCGCGCAGTTCGGATATGAGAGCGACGACGCCGGTAATCTCGTCGCGGAGATATAGCCGCATGTCGAGCGCGATCTGATCGTTGCGCGAACGCCCGGTGTGCAGCTTGCGCCCTGGCTCGCTAATCAGCGCGATCAGCCGTCGCTCGATCGCGAGATGGATGTCTTCGTCGGCGATGTCGAACTTGAAGCGTCCACGCGCGATCTCATTTTCGATCCGTTCGAGGCCGCTAACGACCTCGCGCAACTCACTCGCCTTGAGCAGTCCGACCTTCGCGAGCATCTGCGCGTGCGCGATCGATCCGCGAATGTCGTGGCGAAAAAGGCGGCGGTCGAATGGCAACGACGCGGTGAATGCTTCGACCTCGGGGAGGCGGCCGCGCGCAAATCTCCCCCGGATAAGATTTTTTCCGCTGCGACGCACTTTCACGGTGGGGCGAGCGGAGTCGCTCGCGGAGAACGAGTCAATTGAGGGGCCGCAGTTGGCAGGAGCATCCGCGCGCCGCACAACTCAGCGAGCCGTCGGGATGAGTGATATGAACGTCCATCTTGTGATGGCAGTGATCGCAATCTCCCGTGCGCGGCCGCGGCACCAGCTTGGGCTGTGTTCGCGGATGCTTGAACTGGATGACCTTGCCCAATCGTTCAGTCCTTCTTCGTGCTCGCACGCGCCAGCGCTCGAAGCCTCAGGCCCGCGAGCCTGATAAGTCCGTCGGCGTCGGCCTGGTTGTATCCGCCCGCCTCTTCGAAGCTGACGATCTTCTGATCGTACAGCGAGTTCGGCGATTTGCGGCCGGCGATCCACACGCCGCCTTTAAAGAGTTTCAGCCGCGCCACTCCGTTCACGTTTTTTTGCGTATCGTCCACCAGCGCCTGCAGCGCCTCACGTTCGGGCGCAAACCAATATCCGTAATACACCATTTCCGCGTAGCGTGGGATAAGCGAGTCGCGCAGATGCATCACCTCGCGATCGAGCGTGAGTTGCTCGACCGCGCGATGCCCGTGGAACAGGATCGTCACGCCTGGGGTCTCGTAAACGCCGCGCGATTTGATTCCGACGTAGCGGTTCTCAACCAGATCGACGCGGCCGATGCCGTGGCGGCCCGCGATTTCGTTGGCGCGCGCGATTATCTTCGCGGGCGCGAGCCGTTCGCCATTGATCGCGACCGGATTGCCGCCGGCGTACTCGATCTCGACGTACTCCGGCTTGTCCGGCGCGTCTTCGGGCGCGACGGTCATGCGGAACATGTCGTTGTAAGGCTCACGCCACGGGTCCTCGAGGATACCGCCCTCGTAGCTGACATGGACCATGTTGCGATCCATCGAATACGGTTTCTCGGCGGTCACAGACACGGGAATTTTCTTTTCGTTGGCATACGCGATCATGTCGGCGCGTCCCACGAACGGCCAATCGGTACGCCGCCACGGCGCGATGACCTTCAAGTCCGGCGCCAGTCGCGCGAACGTCAGCTCGAATCGAACCTGGTCGTTACCTTTGCCGGTGCATCCGTGCGCGACCGCGTCGGCGCCTTCCTTGAGCGCTATCTCGACCAGCTTCTTTGCGATGACCGGCCGCGCGATCGAGGTACCGAGCAGGTAGTAACCCTCGTACACGGCGTTGGCGCGCAGCATCGGGAATACGAAGTCGCGCGCGAATTCCTCGCGCAAGTCGACGATATAAAGTTTGCTCGCGCCGGTCTTGAGCGCCTTCTCTTCTAGACCGTCGGTCTCGTCGCCCTGCCCCACCTCGGCGCAGTACGCGACCACCTCGCACCCGAAATGATCTTTGATCCAGCGCAGCATCACGGACGTGTCGAGACCGCCCGAATATGAGAGCACCAGTTTTTTTATTTTCTCGGTTGCCACGATTCTTGAGCCGTCACTCCGGCGACGGCGAAGTAGTCTGCAAAATTTCGGGACGTATCAGCCAGACCATCACAGCCTTCTGCGCATGCAGCCGGTTCTCGGCTTGATCCAGCACGACCGATCGCGGTCCGTCGATAACATCGTCGGTGATTTCCTCGCCGCGATGCGCCGGCAGGCAATGCATCACGATCGCACCCTTGCGCGCATTCTTCAGCAGCGCGTCGTTGACCTGGAAGCCCTTGAAATCGCGACGCCGCTGCGCCGCTTCCTTCTCACGGCCCATCGAGGTCCACGTGTCAGTGTAAACGACGTCCGCGTCCTTCACCGCCTCAGCCGGATCGTCGGTGATCGTGCCGATCTCCTCGTTGCGCAGCCGCTTCATGAAATCCTTGTCCGGCTCGTAGCCCTTGGGACTCGCAAGCCGCAGCTCGAAACCCGCGAGCGACGCCGCCTCGATCCAGCTCTGCGCGAGGTTGAATCCATCGCCCACAAACGCGACGCGCACTTTCCTGAGATCACGCCCGAAGCGTTCCTGCAGCGTCATCAGATCGGCGAGCAACTGGCACGGATGCAGCAAATCGGTGAGCCCGTTGATGACCGGCACGGTGGCCTCGCGCGCAAGCTCAACCGCGGTCTCGTGCGAGAAGGTGCGAATCATGATCAAATCCACGGACCGCGAGATGTTGCGCGCGACATCCTTCACCGATTCGCGCTCGCCGATACCGATATCATTCGGCGCGAGATAAATCGCATGGCCGCCAAGCTGCGCCATGCCGGTCTCGAACGTGACGCGCGTCCGCAGCGACGGCTTTTGAAATACCATCGCAAGAGTGCGGCCGCGCAGGTACGGATGCTCGAGTCCAATCTTGAGCTCTGCCTTGAGCCGCGCGCCGAGCGCGAGCAATCCGTCGAGTTCCGCCGGCGAGAGCGAACTTAGATCGAGAAAGTCGCGTTTCATTTCGGAATCGGCGCGTTCTTGAATGCGTTTTCAATAATCGCGAGGCCCGCGTCCGCCTCCTCGCGCGTGAGGTTCAGCGGCGGCAACAATCTGAGCACGTTGCCCGCGGTGCCGTTGACCAGCAGCCGATTCTTGAGACACTCCTCGACGATCGGACGCGCGTCATGCTTGAGCACGGCACCTATGATCATCCCGAGTCCGCGGACCTCGATGATTCGGTCGCACGAGCGCGCAAATTCTTTCAGCCGCTCGAACATGTAGGCGCCGACGCTCGACGCGTTCTCGAGCACGCCGTCCTGCTCGAGTGCGTCGATCACGGCGACCGCCGCCGCACACGCGACAGGATTTCCACCGAACGTGCTGCCGTGGCTGCCGGGAGTAAAGCTCGACGCAATCTCGGCCCGCGCAATCATCGCGCCGATTGGAAGCCCGCCGCCGAGTGCCTTGGCCAGCGTCACGATGTCGGGCTTGATGTCGGTGTGCTCGAACGCGAAAAATTTCCCGGTGCGGCCCATTCCGGTTTGCACTTCGTCCAATATCAGCAGCAGCTTGTTGCGATCGCACCAGTCGCGCACCCGCTTCAGGTAATCCGCGCGCGGAACGACCACGCCGCCTTCTCCCTGGATCGGTTCGATCATCACGCCGACGGTTTCGTCGCGCCGCGCGCGATCGAGCGCCGCCAGATCGTCGAACGGCACCGTCTTGAAGCCGGGCATCAGCGGCTGAAACCCCTGATGGTACCGCTCCTGCCCGGTCGCGGTCACCGTCGCGAGCGTGCGTCCGTGGAACGAACCGAGCGTGGTCAAAATCTCGAAGCGCCCGTTGCCCCATCGCCGCGCCAGCTTGATCGCAGCCTCATTCGCCTCGGCTCCACTGTTTCCCAAAAAGACTTTCCCGTCGCCGAAATGATTCGCGAGTCGCTCGACCAATCGCGCGGTCGGCTCGGTGTGAAACACGTTGGAAACGTGCGTGAGCTTTTCCGCTTGCTCCTTGATTGCGCGCACGACGCGAGGATTTCCGTGTCCAAGGCTGGTGACCGCGAGCCCGCAGAAAAAATC
>PMOH01000224.1 GCA_003161515.1 Deltaproteobacteria bacterium | reverse complement strand
TTATACAAATACCAATCGAGCCGTATGTCGAGCGACCATCAAATTTTCGTTGGTCGCAATCACCCGCACTCGGCATTTGCTAGCGGCTGAGCTGATGGTGTCCTGGTTCGCGTCGTTGCGCGCTCGATCGATCGCGATCCCGAGATACGCGAGCCCATCGCAGACTTCCCCGCGCACTGCGGCGGCATGCTCACCAATCCCGCCGGTGAAGATCAGCGTATCCAATCCGCCAAGCGCTGCCGCCAACGCACCAATCGCCTTCCTGATCTGATAGCAAAACATTTCGATAGCCATCGCCGCGTCGGGATTCGTCGCCCGCGCGTCGAGCAGGGTCTTCACGTCGGAACTAAGTCCCGAGACTCCGAGTAAACCGGATTTCTGATTCACCAGCTCACTAAGTCGCGCGGCGTCGTAACCCTTCTCCTCGAGCAGATAAAGAATCACGCCCGGATCGAGATCGCCCGGCCGCGTCCCCATCATGAAACCGCCCGCGGGCGTGAATCCCATCGTCGTGTCATGCGGCCGCCCATTCAGCACCGCGGCCATGCTAGCACCGTTGCCAAGATGCGCGATTATCAATCGCGCCGGCACGTCGGCTCCCAGAGCCTGCACGATGTACTCGTATGAAATCCCGTGAAAGCCGTAGCGGCGAATCCCGGCGTCCCAAAGTTCGCGCGGCAGCGGAAAGCGCTCGGCGCGCTCGGGCATTCCGCGATGAAATGCGGTATCGAAGCACGCGACCTGCGGAAGTTTCGGATGCCGTGCGGCAATTGCCTCGATCCCTTCGATACCGCCCGGCATGTGCAGCGGCGCGAACGGGATCAGCTTCTTCAAATCGTCGATCAGCGCGGGCGTGACAACCTCTGGCGCGACATGATGCGGCCCGCCGTGGACGATTCGATGCCCAACCGCGTCCAGGCGCGGCAGTTTCAAACGCTCGAACTCGTCGAACAGCGCATCGACCGCAACCTTCGGACGCTTAAGCTCGCGATCGGACTCGGCGAGCGATCGGCCATTGGCGTCGTGAATCCTGATCTTGCCACCGCTCGATCCGATCCTGTCTGCCGCCCCTTCGGCTATCAGCGATTCGACGCCGCCGGCAACCGAGTACAGCGCAAACTTGCACGACGACGAACCGACGTTGATGCACAGGATGACGTGACCTGCCTGCACGCGTTGTCCTCAGTGAGCCGATTCGGCCTGCTTGAAGACGCGCGCGATCAGTTCCTGCGCCTCAGCCTGAATCCGATGGAGATGATCGACCCCACGAAAGCTCTCCGCGTATATCTTGTAAACCTCTTCGGTGCCCGACGGACGCGCTGCGAACCATCCACCCTCCGCGATCACCTTGATTCCGCCAATCGGAGCGCCATTGCCAGGCGCGACCGTCAGCGTTTTGAGAATTTTCTCCCCCGCCAGTTCGTGCGCATCCAGTTTTTCCGGCGTCAGCTTTTTCAGAATGTCCTTTTGCGCGGGCGTCGCCGGCGCGTCGATGCGCTCATAGGCCGGCTCCCCGAACTTCTTCGTCAGATCGTTGTAAATCTCGCCCGGGTCGCGCCCCTCGCGCGCGGTCATCTCAGCCGCGAGCAGCCCGAGGATGAGTCCGTCCTTGTCTGTCGTCCACACGGTTCCATCGGTCCGCAGACACGACGCGCCCGCGCTTTCCTCGCCGCAAAATCCGACAGATCCGTCGATCAACCCGTCCACGAACCACTTGAAACCGACCGGCGTCTCGATCAGCTTGCGTTCGAGGCTCGCCGCGACGCGATCGATCATGCTGCTGCTCACCACGGTCTTGCCGATGGCCGCGTCTTTGCGCCATTGCGGGCGATTGCGGAACAGGTACGAGATCGCGGTCGCGAGATAGTGATTCGGATTCATCAATCCACTCGATCGAGTAACTATTCCGTGCCGGTCGGCGTCAGTGTCATTCGCGAACGCGACGTCGAAACGATCGCGCATCGCGAGCAACCGCACCATCGCGTACGGCGACGAGCAATCCATCCTGATTTTGCCGTCCCAGTCCGCCGTCATGAAGCGAAACGTCGGATCGACGACGTCGCTAACCACCGTCGCATTGATTTTGTACTTGTCGATTACCGCCGGCCAGTAATGCACCGCCGCACCGCCGAGCGGATCGATTCCGACCTTCACGCCCGCGTCGCGAATCGATTCCATGTCGATGACGTTGCTTAGGTCGCCGACGTAGGCGCTGATGTAATCGTGCTTGTGAAGAGTCGATGCTACGAGCGCCCGCTCGTACGGAACGCGCTGCACGCCTGCGAGCTTCTTCCTGAGAAAATCGTTAGCCGTATTCTGAATCCAATCGGTGACCGCGGTATCGGCCGGCCCACCGTTGGCCGGATTGTACTTGAAGCCTCCATCAGCCGGCGGATTGTGCGACGGCGTGATCACGATTCCATCCGCCAGCCCGCTCTTGCGCCCGCGATTGTAGGTCAGGATCGCGTGNNGCGGCCAGCACTTCCAGCGCGCTGGCGAACGCGGGAACCGACAGCGCGTGCGTGTCCATCCCGAGATAGAGCGGCCCATCGATGTGCTGGCTCGCGCGATAAAGGCAAATCGCCTGGCTGATCGCGACGATGTGCGCCTCGTTGAACGCACTGTCGAACGCCGACCCGCGATGCCCCGACGTGCCGAACGAGACTCGCTGCGCGGGATTGTCGACGTCGGGTTGGAGGCTGTAGTAAGCGGTGATCAGACGCGGCACAT
>PMOH01000441.1 GCA_003161515.1 Deltaproteobacteria bacterium | reverse complement strand
AAATATCTCACTGTGAAGGTGCCTGAGCGGATGGATTTCGTGAACATCACGGGCGAAGTTGAGAAGGCGGTGAAGGAGAGCCGCGTGCGCGAGGGGCTTTGCCTCGTCAATGCGATGCACATCACCGCGTCGGTCTTCATCAACGATGACGAACCCGGCCTTCACGAAGACTACAAGCGATGGCTCGAATGGCTGGCGCCGTTCGACGCGAGCACCGAACGTTATCATCACAATCGCACCGGCGAGGACAACGGCGACGCGCACCACAAGCGCCAGGTGATGGGCCGTGAGGTCGTAGTCGCGATCACAGCCGGCAAATTAGACTTCGGCCCGTGGGAACAAATCTTCTACGGCGAATTCGACGGCCGCCGCCCCAAGCGCATCCTGATAAAGGTAATCGGCGAGTAGTCTTCGCTACGATTGAAAGATCCAAACTCGCAGCGGGCCTATCGATTCGAAGCCGATGGAGTGCGCGTTGCGGAGATCATCTCCGTGCTCGTATCCGACAATTGCCAAGCCTGGAAATAGCCGGGCCATCGTTGCGAGCGACGCCGTGGCATGATCGAACATCTCGATCGCGGGAGCAAAGAAGTTCGACCATCCAACGACGTCATCGCTTCGATTCGCAATCGCTCCTGCGACGATAATGCCATCAAGTAACCCGGCGACCACCGCGACGTCTTTGTTCTCGAGTAGCGACGGCTGGAAAATTCTATCTTTGCCCGTATCGCCGGCCGCTCTGCTCCACGCGGATTCCCATTTTGCCAGCATGAGATCATTTCGCGCGACTTCCCAGCGCGCTGACGTTTTGGCCGAGGCGATGTCCTTCACTCGCGAAACCGGTAAGTAGATCCATTCCGCGTCGAACAACATCCGGAACCCGCGCGACTCAAGGTTGAGCATCGAGAAACTATCCTTGAGCGCCCATCCCGACGGCAGGCGGGCCGCAATCAGCTCATCGATCAGCGCGAGCTGCCGCGGACTGGGCACCACAAGTGTCCCGGCGTTCGGATAGAAGCGCGGCACGGCGTTGCGATTGAGCCAGATGTCGTCGTGGAACTCGCCGGGATTGTGGTGCGCGCGACAGACCGCGTCGCACCATTCGGCATTGTTGCGCGCCGCGCGGATGAGTCGATCGTCGAGCACCAGCTACGTCTCTTCTGACTCCTGCAGCGTCGCACTCTGCAGCAGCTCTGCCGGGACGTCTTCGAGAAAGCGCGACACGCGCCCCATCACGAAGCCGAAGCTGCGGTCGAACATGTGTATCGGATACGACAGGTACAGTTCGTCGCGCGCGCGCGTACTGGCGACGTACATCAGGCGCCGCTCCTCTTCGATCTCGTCGTCGCCGACACTTTGCGGTCCCGGGAAGCGTCCGTCCGCCGCCCAAATCAGGAAGACCACTTTCCATTCGAGTCCCTTGGCGGAGTGAATCGTCGTGAGCGTCATGTGCTCATCTTCCGAATCCGTCGCGAGCACCCCGTCCAGCGAATCGCTCGGCGGCTCGAGCGCCATATCCGCCAGCATCTGCTCGAGGCTCTTGTAGCGCTCCGTCAGATTCTGAAAATGCTCGAGGTCGCGCTCGCGCTTGGGATAATCGTCAGCGTACGCCTCGCGCATCACCGGCAGGTAGTATTCCAACGTCATCGCGATCTGCTCGGGCGGCCGCTTTTCGCCCGCGCGCAATTCCGCCAGCAGCGCGCCCAGTCGCTTGAGGCCGCCTTCAGAGCCGCCGCGCGCCTTTTCAGCGAATTTGGAAACCGCCGTTGCCGGATCGTCGGACGCCACCAGCGCGTCGATCGTCCTCTCCGCCGTGCGATGACCGATGCCCTTCACCAGCGTCAGCACGCGCAGCCACGACACCGCGTCCTGTGGATTCGCGATCACCCGCAGATGCGCCAACACATCCTTGATATGCGCGGTTTCGATAAACTTGAATCCGCCGCGCTTGATGAACGGAATGTCGCGGCGCTGCAGCTCGAGTTCCAAATCGAAAGAGTGAAAGCTCGATCGGAACAGCACCGCGATTTCGCTGAGCTCGACGCCTTCTTCGCGCAACTCGAGGATCCGCTGCGCGACGAATCGCGATTGCATGTGCTCGTCCTGCGCGCGAACCAGGTATGGCCGAAAGCCGCCCTCGCGCTGCGTGAACAGCGCCTTGGTGTATTTTTCACCTGCGCGCGAGATCACATCATTTGCGACGTCGAGGATCCCCTGGATCGATCGATAGTTCTCTTCGAGCTTCACGATCTTCGCGCCGGGAAAAATCGTGGGAAAATCCATGATGTTGCGGAAGTTGGCGCCGCGAAACGAGTAGATCGACTGCGCATCGTCGCCCACCGCCATCACGTTGCTATGATTCATCGCGAGCAGCCGCACCAAGTCTGCCTGGATCAGGTTGGTGTCCTGGTACTCGTCGATCATGATGTAGCGATAGCTGTCCGACAGCCGCCGGCGCACGTTCTCGTATTGCTCGAGCAGCTCCGCCAGCCGATACAGCAGGTCGTCATAGTCGAGCAGCGCGCGCTCGCGTTTGTAGCTCTCGTAATTTTTCGCGAGCGCGAGGATTTCCGTCTGATGCTCGCTGAGATGCGGAAAATCGATCTCGATCTCCTCTTCGAGCGCGCGCCGCTTGTTGCGCGCCATGCTGATCGCCTCGGCAATCGTGCTCTTCTTCGGAAACCGGCGCTCGCGCGACCCCAGGCCCATCCGCGTCCGGATCAGGTTGATCACGTCTTCCATGTCGGATCGATCGAGGATCGTGAAGTTGGGCTTGAGGCCCATTGGCGCGCCATGCCGCCGCAGCACGTTGTTCGCGAATGAGTGAAACGTCCCGCCCGCGACCGCGCCCGCGCGATCTCCCACCAGTTGCTCCGCGCGACGCAACATCTCCTGCGCCGCACGCCGCGTGAAGGTCAGCAGCAGGATCGCGCCCGGCGGCACGCCGCTCTCGATCAACCGCGCGACGCGATAGATCAGCGTGCGAGTCTTGCCCGATCCCGCCCCCGCAATCACCAGCAGCGGACCGTCGCGATGCGTCACGGCCGCCAGCTGCGCGGGATTCAGCAGCTCGGCGTACTTGATTTTGAAGTTGCGCTCGTCGGCCGGCGATGCCGGCTTTTCGCGCAGGTAAATTACCTTGTCGGCCACGTCGAACGTGATCCTACCACGCCACGCGCCGCGATTGCCTACGGCAGCATCGGCCCCGCGCCCGACGGCGACTGCCCGCCGTTTTTGTAGATCCCCTGCATCGTCTTGTTCCACAGCTGGTCGGGACTGTTGGGCGCTTGAGCACCCGACGCGGCCGCCGCGGATCCCTGTGGCGCGCGCATATCTTCGACGTGCGGATCGAGCAGGATCTGGTCGACCAGGTTGACCCTCGGATCGTTCAAGTATGCATTCGCGATTCGTTCGGCATCGTTGCGCCCGAACTGCGTCGCCACAAAGCCCGTGAGTATCAACTGCTTGCTGCCACCCGGCGACGTCGAGAACTGCGCAGTGACCATCGGCAACTCATTCGTGCGCAGATACTTCGTGAGCGCGTCGCTGGTGCCCTGATCGATCACATAGTTCTGCGCAGGCGCGACGCCGCCGATCGCGAGCATCGCAATCATCGCCGTCACCAATGCTCGCATTCGTCGCATCACGGTCCTCGACGATACTCGACGCATTCGACAAAAAGAAAACGCGGGCGTTCATCTTCGACGCCCGCGCCTCTTTGTCCTTGCGATTATCTTGCTACGGAACCTGGATCTGCTGAATCTGCGCCGTCTCTTTCTGTACAACTTCCGCCGGGAGCGGCGCGTACTGCAGCGCCGGCGCCAGCGTCTGGCCTTCGGTCAGCGCCCAGCTCAGGAACTTCTTGATCTGCTCGCCAACCTCTTTGTTGGTTTGCTTCTGATAAACCAGCAGCCAGGTGAACGACGAGATCGGATATGCATCGGCACCCGGCGCGTCAGTGATCGAGACGCGAAAGTCAGCCGGCATATTGCCCGCTACAGATGCGGCCGCCGCAGTCACTCCCGCCAGGCTCGCGGTTACCCAATTGCCCGCCTTGTTCTGGATCTGAGCGAACGGAATCTTGTTGTTGAGCGCATAGATCAACTCGATGTAGCCGATTGCGCCCGGTGTCTGCTGGATCAGCGCCGTCACTCCCTCGTTGCCTTTGCCGCCGAGTCCAGTCGGCCACTTGACCGAAGTTCCTTTGCCCACATCCGACGCCCAGCTCGGGCTTACCTTCGACAGGTAGTCGACGAAAATATACGTCGTGCCGCTTCCATCGGATCGATGGCATACGACAATATCCTCCGACGGAATCGCAACACCGGGATTCAGCGCCTTGATCTTATCGTCATCCCACTTGGTTATTTTGGCCGAATAAATATCCGCGATGATCGGACCCGTCAGGCGCAGCGTGCCGGTGAAGCCGGGCAGATTGTACGCGACCACGTCCGCGCCCATCACGCTCGGGAAGTGCAGAATTTTTCCCGGCGCATCGGCAAGTTGCGCATCGGTCATCGGCGCGTCGCTCGCGCCAACGTCGACCGTGCGATTCGACAGCATCCTGATTCCGCCGCCCGAGCCGATCGATTGATAGTTGAACTTGATCCCTGGATTTTCCTTCGCGTAAACATCGAACCACTTGGAATAGATCGGATACGGGAACGTTGCGCCGGCGCCGTTAACCAGCATGTCGGCGAATCCGGATCGGCCGATTCCCGCAATCGCAAGGATTATGAAAAGGGCCAGAATAAGTCGTCGCTTGATCATCTTTTGAACTCGCCTCGGGTTAGTCGTGTCCGCTCCGCCAGTGAGTATGCGGCGCGCAGAAGCTATGCACTCAACATTAACAGAGGATGAACCCGCCATGTCCGCCGATTGAATTCGTCCGCGTGAGCCCCTATTCCACTGGATAACCGCGCTTTAGCGCAATCGTTTGCATTCCCCGCCCAAGCTCAACGACAATTCAAATCGCAAACAACGACCGGCGGTCTTTAATGAGCAAGTCACTCGACGCCATCAACCTTGTAGAATTCGACTCCAACCTCGGCGCCGCCTACGCCGCGATGCTGCTGGCAGAAAACGGCGCGCGCGCCATCAAAATCGAACCAATCGGCGGCGCGCCCAATCGCGGCACCCCGCACTTCCATGTCCTCAACCGCTCCAAGCAGACGCTCGAGCTCGCCCTTGACGATCCCGCCTCGAATGCGCGCGTCGCGGATCTGATTCGATGGGCCGACATCGTCGTCACCGGCTTCACCCCCGCCCGCCTGCAACAAATGAATCTCGATCCCGAATCGATTCTCCGCATAAATCCACGCGCGATTGCGCTCGGCGTCCCGCCACTCGGCAGCCGCGGCCCCGACGCCGACTTCGACGCCAACGACGACCTGGTCGCGGCGCGCGGCGGAATCACCGGCAGCCAATGGGCGCGCAGTGGCAATCCCGTCGCACTGGTTTTTCCGGCCGCCAGCTACTCGGCCGGCGTGATGGCCGCGACCGCAGCGCTCGCTGCGATCCTCGCGCGCGGTCGCGATGGCGCAGGGCAAGCGGTCGAAGTATCGCTCCTCGCCGGCGCCTTCTCGCTCCACACCGGCGGAATCCTGCGTCACGAAAAAATGACGACGCTCTATCACGGGCCGCAGGATCCGCTCGGTCCGATTCCCGTTTATCGCCTGTTCGAAGCAGCCGACGGCAAATATCTGTTCGCCGCATGCGGCAACGCGACCTTCTGGGGCAAGTTTGCGATCGCAATCGATCGCCCCGATCTGGTCGGCGACCCGTGTTTTGAAAATGCGCCATGGGGAATCGCGCAAGAACACTGGCAACCGCTCAAGGACATCATCGAGCCGATCATCCGCACCCGCCCACGCGACCAATGGCTCAGCATTCTGCGCGAAGCCGACGTTCCATGCGCTCCGGTGATGTCGCGCCACGAGTTTATCGATCACCCGCAGACCCGCGCGCTCGGAATGCGCCATGAAATCGACGACCCTACTCTCGGCCGCATGATTCAGATGGGCCTCCCGGTTTTTCTCAACGACACCCCCGGTGAAATCACCGGCCCGGCTCCTGCCAAGAGCGACGATCGCGCGGCCCTGCAATGGCTTCGAGAGCCCCGCGCCATCTCGCCAGAAGATCACCCTCCTTTCACTAAAAGAGAACCGCCGCTCGATGGGGTCACCGTGCTCGACTTCGCCAGCTACATCGCCGGTTCGTACGGGCCGATGATCCTCGCGCAACTCGGCGCCAAAGTTA
>PMOH01000133.1:3022-11680 GCA_003161515.1 Deltaproteobacteria bacterium | reverse complement strand
CGTTCGTTGCGCGCGAGATAAGGACTCAGCCGCGCGCGGGCCGCATCGGAAAGAATCGGATCCTCGGTCAGCTTGCGCGGAAACATTCGCTCGGCCAGTCCGGGAACAATTACGACGTCGAACTCCATGCCGCGCGCGCCAGTCGGCGGCGCGACGAACACCGCGCCGTAACGGCGAACGCGCCGCGGAGTTTCCAGCCGCCCGAGTCGATCGTTCAGCACCAGATGCACCTCGTCGAGTCCGGCCGGCCCCACCGGCGCCATCGGCTCGAGCTCCGCCAGCGCGGCAAGAACCGGCTCGCGATCGCGAATCGCAAGATCAACCAGACCGCGCAGAAACTTGAGCCAGTCGCCCCAGGTCGCATTGCGCGGCGCCGCCTCGAGCATCGACAGAATCGGCATCGCAACTTCGCCAAGATGCGCTAGATCGAGAATTCGCCGCTCGAGGCCCGCCACGTGCGCGTCGTCGTCGGCAATTTCCGCGCGCCGCGCTGCCAGATCGTTGGCCAATCCCGCCAGCCGTTTCCGCCATCGCTCGGCGCTGCCGATTACGGCCGCATCGACCAGCAGGCGTTCCCATCGCCATGGCGCGCGCGCGGTCCCCTCGATCACCGGGACAGGATCGGAGGCGTCGACGTTGTCGACTACAGCAGCGTTGCGTTCAACTTCGAGATCGGACTCGAGCGGCGCGGGCGCGAGTTCGGCATCGGGGCTGATCGCCGGCTCATCATTGTGATCACGATCGGGGTCCGGCACTTGCGCCAGCGAAAGATATTCGGCGAAGCGGCGCGCTGAAAGATTTTCCGCGGCGCAGCAAAGCAGCGCGAGCATCGCGCGACCACCGGGCTCGGGGCGCCGCGTTCCGCGTGCGAAGTAGGCTGGGATGTCGGCGCGGGCGAGCGCCTCCTGCAGATACGGGGCGTAGCGAATCGGGTCGTGCAGCAGGACGGCGATTCGATCGAAGGGAACGCCGCGGCGCGCCTCGCATGCGATTCGGCGGGCGATCTCGACACATTCGTGCATCTCGCCTGGCGCCGAAATCACGGTTACGGTTTGGTCCACGTCGCGCTCGGGCGGGGCGGTGTCGGCGAACAGATGTGTCTGCAGACGTTCGAGCGAGGGCGCGAGGATTTCGTCGGCGGTCGGCGACAACGAGGTAGCGCGCACGCCGAGCGCATCTTCGAGCAGCGTTTGAACCGGAGCATCGCCGGCGGGAATCGTCGCGAGAATCGACGGTGAACGACTGGCAAGCGCCGCGATAAAATCGCGGTCGAGCGCGCTCTCCGCGACAATATCGAGCAGCAGGACCGGAATGCCGACGAAGCGCGGCGGCTCGCTCGCGAGGACGGCGCGAGTCGCGACTTTGAGCATCCCGGCGCGATCGATCAGCTTCGCGTCCGCCAACTCGGTGTCGAATTGCGCGAGAGTCGCGGCAATCGCCTCGCCCGCGCCGCCGAGCGCGCGCAAATCGTCAGCGGCGATGTCATTCCATCGAAGTTCGATCAGCGTGCGCGCGAGCGCGCGCGAAAAGCCAGGACGATCGAGCACCGGCGCGAAATACGCGAGCGCTCCCGACGGCGCGAGACGGAAAACCGCGCGCGCGGCGACTGCTTCGGCCGCGAGTCCGTCGGCCGGCGCGAGGCCAACGTCGGCGAGCTCCTCGGCAGCGAGCAATCCAACGAGCCGGTTGAGGGTCAAGCGATGCACCCCGAGCATCGCGCCGCGCGACAGCGCAAACGCGCGCACCAGGTCGTCGGCCGCCTCCTTGACCGACGCGATCACGAGGATTTCGCTGGCGGTCGGTTGCGACTCGAGCCATGCGCGCGCTGCGGCGATTCGTTCGCTGGCGCGTGCGGAGATTATGATTTCACGAGAAGCTGGCATCGGTGCGGCGCGAAGCTTTACCGCGCCACATATCTATCGTGTGCTCAGAGGATCGGAGCTTCAAGAGCCGCGCCGCGGTGTTTCCACAGCGCTGACAACCGTTGTCCTAGTAGGGGAGGTAAATCACTTAATCAAATGTGGAACCCGCGGTGGGTTCCACACCTCCTTCGGCAGGGGTGAGCCCTGCACCCGGTACTAATCGCAAAATGGCGAGGACGCCATTTTGCTCTCAGGTTCCTTTGGAAGAGTGACGCTGGGCACGCCGGGAATTTACCTCGCCCGTTATTTTTACGGGAGAGGAGGCCGGCGGGCGCAGCCGCCGGTAGGTGAGGGTTCCGGACTTCAAGCTGCAGGCGTACTATGTCGCCGCACCAGCGTTACTCAGCGTGAGGCGACTATGCGAACATCCGACTGAAGTACCCCAGCCTAATTGATCGCTAGAATTTCAGATACAGGAGGTGCCTTCATTCGCTGAGGCGGCTTGGATTTGTCAAAGAGCCGGCGTACGCCATCTCGTTCGACCGCAGCATAGATGTACCTTTCGGCCGACAGAATGGCGCGTTTGTTCATCATGCGTGTCTCCTCACCTCCGACTCGAATGAGCGGAATATCGATCCCGGGTCCCATTTCTCGTTCCGGTCTCGCCCGAAAGTACAGGGCGGTGTGCGACCCCACAGGAAAATAGAGATCCGAATCTCCCAACCCTAATCCATGATTGATAACGACTGGGTAGTCGGACGTAACGAAATGTTCGCATTCCGACCGGAGTAATGCTGGAATCTTAAGACCTATCGCATCTACGAAGCGGCGCGCGTACCGGCGGATATTCCGGAGCCAGTAATCTTTGGCCGATAACTGTTCAACGATTCGCTGGCTTGCGCTCTCCCAGAAGGCTAAGACCTCGTCGTCGGGAGGCGTCACGCCGATTTCGCGTTTTATGACTTCTTTCATTTCTTCGAGCTTTACGCACGTTCGAACTTTAGCTGCCATATCGGCATCGAACCGGTAAAGATCGTCTCGAAACGCTGGGGTCCGAACCAATTGGAACGCCAGAAACACGATCAGCGTTTCCGCTTCCGTGCGATCGAGTCGCACAGCTAATTCCGCACTATTCAGCTTCTCCATAATGGGAAGGATGTAGCCATCTATAGCCGCGAACACTTCAGTTTCGATCTGAGTGTTGAGCTGGCCGGAAGTATCCTTAAAGGAATAGAGGTGCCCCTCCTTTCCCACGTTGGCGATACTAGTGAGAAGGGGTTTCTGGCCACGCTGATATAAATAAATCTTTCCGCGTTCGGTCGGCCGACAGAAAAAGTGCAGATACGCCCGCCTCGGAAGGAAATGCTGTCCCTTTGGTCCGCTCATCGCACCCACCACAACCGCTGCGAGCAATCATACACCACTCGTCAACATCCAAGAAAGCGACAGGGGTATAACCGATCAATTATAAGATAGTCCGATGCTGAAGTGGCGTTTCGAGATTCATGGCGACTCGAAGCACCAGCCTTGAGCTAGTACGCGCCGCTGCCGAGTTCTTACCTAGCGCTGCATTTTTACGCAAACGTGCAGTTTATTTCGAGCCGCCTTTTTCTTTCATCGTAACTTCGTCCCACAGTAACAGCTGGTAGCCGTCGGGGTCGCGGAGTTCGGCACCGTAGCCCCAGAAGTATTTGCCGGGTGGATTCGTAAAGGCGACGCCCTTCGATTGTAGCTCTTTGTATTTCGAATCGACGTCATCGACTTGCAGGGTGAGAGAGCATTTTGCGCCGGATAGTTGCGCGGCTTGCTCGTAGAGGAAGATCGTGAAGCCGGCGTCGTCCTGGATTGCGGAGGTTTTGCGATCCGGGACTTCGAATTCGATTTTGAAGCCGAAGTTGCGCACGTACCAATCGCGCGAGGCCTGGTAGTTGGTGACGGGAAGGTTCATGTGATCGAATTTGACCATTTGCCTACCTCCAAAGCTGTGATGTTCTACACGTGCAGGTTGAATCGCAGCACCCTCACCTACCGGCGGCTGCGCCCGCCGGCCTCCTCTCCCGTAAAGTAACGGGCGAGGTAACCTTCGCTTCGCTCAGGACCCACACAAAAAAGTTCTAACAGGGACGAAGTCCCGCATCTTTTCTTTTCACCGGGTGCAGGGGTGACCCCTGCACCCGGGATTAATCGTGAAACCCATCGCGGGTTTCACATTTGATTAAGTTCCGCCCTCCCTACTTTTGTCTTGGATGCACCGCGTTGTAGTCGCGGATTGCTTTCAGGATTGCGCCGCCGGCTTTTTCCATCAGCTCTTGCTTGTTCGCGGTTACCCGCGCGGCTGATGCTTCGATCGGTTTGATCAGGCCCTGGCATCGCGGCATGACGTAGCGGGCGAGTAGTTCGTAGCTGCGCATCATTTGCGGGCGCGTTGCCCAGTCGTGCGCGAAACTTAGTATCGTGCCGAAGCCGCCTGAGAGTTTTTGCAGTCGCGCGATTCGTTCGAGTGCGTCTTCGGGCGTGCCGAAGATGGCGCCGCCATATTCACTCATCCGCTTCGCCGCCTCGTAGCCGTCGGGGAAGGTCGGACGATTCGGCGTGCCGAGAATCCCGACGATGTATTCGTTCTGCCACTTCTGGAGCCCGGCCGCGACTTCGCGCATCGCCTGCTCTTTGGATTCCGCCAGATGAAACGGCATCACGATTCGCCAGTTCGCGCGATCGATCGTATTGCCGAATTCCTTGGCCGAGGTCTCGCCGAAGTTCCATTGCGTCGGCAGCGCCATCAAGCCTTCTTCCGAGTACGACGCGACCGACAGCACGCCCGCACCGTATTTGCCGGCGGTCTTCATCCCGGACGGCGAGATCGTCGATGCGACTGCGATTGGAATTTTTTCCTGCAGCGGACGAATCTGTAGCGCGGCGTTGTTGAGCTCGAACCACGAGCCCTTGTAGCTGAACGGCTCGTCCTGGGTGAGCAGGCGAAGGATTACGCCGAGGCCCTCGTCCATCCGGTCGCGCTGCGTCATCGGATCGATCCCGAGCATGACCGCGTCGGACGGCAGCGCGCCGGGGCCGATGCCAAGCATCGCGCGGCCGTGGCTCAGATGATCGAGCATCACGATGCGCTGCGCGACGTTAAACGGATGATGGTACGGGATCGAGACGACGCCGGTGCCGAGCTTGATGCGCTTGGTGCGCTCAGCCGCGGCGACCAGGAACATTTCCGGCGACGCAATCGTTTCCCATCCGGCGGAATGATGCTCGCCGACCCAGAACTCGTCGTAGTGCAGTTCGTCGAGCCACGTCGCGAGCTCGAGATCGCGCTGAAACTGGAGCGTGGGATGCTCGCCGATAGGATGATGCGGCGCGAGAAACACGCCAAAACCGAGACGCTGGGTCATAACTCTCCTTGTTGGGAAAAGGGTACGCGCAAAGAATGAAGGCGCGCAAACCTGTCACCGATTATTGTTCAATTGCATTACATGGTGGTCGCAGCGGCGGACGGTTGAACTGTAGGAGCGGGGGTCGGAATGCTCGCTGGACTTGCCGCCGGAGGCGCGATTGTTACCATCGGGATGGCTGTCGCGATTGGAGTCGGGACGCTCACTGTCGGAATCGGGCCTGCGGGGCTCGCCTCGGACGCCGGGCTTGCGCCTTCCGACGGGACCGGAGCGGACGCCATCAGGGCCGTGCCTGCGCCGTAGTCGTACACGAGCACGCCGCCGAGATGCCCCTGGTAACCTAGCGCCACTATCGCCAGGACGGCGACGATTAGATAAATCGCGCGCGACCCGGCCATGAAGCCGAAGCCCTGAATCATGATTCGCCACACGGCGAGGACTCCGAAGGTGACCGCGAGGTACATGCCGAGGTCATCGTGCCTCTTCAGGACTTCCTTGGCGGGTGCGCCCAGCGCGTTCCAGATGCGGTCGCCCTCCATGCCACCGGTGAAAAACGAACCTCCGGCGGCGATCGCACCGAGGATCATCAACAGCAGCGCTGTGTAACGCAGCCAGATGCGGGTCGGGGACATGCTCGCGACGAGATCGATCAGAACGGCGACGAAGAGCAGCGCGATCGAGAAGTGATCGACGACTGGATGCAGTTGGTAGGGTTGCAGGAATTTGACGACTTGGTCCATCGATGCTCCTTGAGTTGGACGGGATACGAGTACGCGCGGGCAACGGAAACGGAAAATAGTTGCGCGATGCGCGGTTTGCAGCAGTTTATCGCAAAGCAGTGGTCGGCTGGCAACCTAACCCCTGCAGGCAACCTAACCCCTAACCCCTTCCCGAGCGGGAAGGGGAACCAGATCAAAAGAAGTGGGAAGGGAACTCTAAATCTTGTTCCCCTTCCCCTTGGGGAAGGGTTAGGGGTTAGGTTCCTTATTGGGTTTCGAGACCTTGATTTCCAGGTCGCGGATTTCGACCTCGCTCCAGGCGCGTTGGGTGAAAAAATATTTGAGCGCGCTGCTGATCGTCAAAGATCTGAAATCGGGCGTCCACCATTGTTCGAAGCCGAACTGCGGAACGTCAGGATTGCCCGCGAGCGCGCCGTTTTCCGGCGGGTCGATCTTCACGACGATGTTCGCGTCGTCGGGTGACGCGGTCTGAGTGAGATCGCGCAGGTACCATTGCGCCTGCGGCGCATCATCGTCGATGAATGCGGTCGCATCGGGGGGAACCGCGTTGCGGGCACGTTCACATTCCTTCACGGTCCGAGCCGTGGTCGTCGGGACGGACCAGAACAGCAGCGCGTGCCGTCGCCATGCCGCTTCACTTGGGTCGGGTACTGGAAAAACAAAATTGGTGGCGATCTGAACGTAGAGCGTGAGCGCGAGCGCCGCGGCGATCACATAGCGAATCGAGCTCCATCGCTCGGTCCCATGGATCCAATCGACTGCGTACGCACCGACCAGGGCTAGCGGCAGAACTATCGCTACGACTGCGTCCGGCCGATTCGCACTTACTGAGCCAAAGATCGCGAGGCTGACGATTGCCCACACGATTGACCACGCGGCAAAGCGGTCGCCGATACTGCGCGAGACGATCGCGATAGCGCCGACGATCGCGAGCGCGACGACGATAAATTCGTAGAACGCGAGAACCGGAATTATTCTGTGCAACGCGTGCTGCCAGGCGACCATTGGCGGCGCAAATGCGGCATTCAGATTGTACTCGACCGAGGTTACGAGGGGCCGGTGGAAAAATGCGGTGATCAGGACGAGCCACGAACCGATCGCGATGATCGCGCATACGATGACGAGCACGCGGCGCCGGACCCACCATACGCGGATGCGCAGGCGCCGATGATTGCTTCGCACCAAGTTGGCGACACCGACGCAAATCAGCGATACGGCGATCGCCGCGGCTGACACGTAGCCGATCGAATCCGCGCTGAGCCACAGTGCGATCGCGATGCCCAGCCCTGCGGCGCGAATCACGGTCGGGCGACGGCGCATGCTCTCAACAACCGCGATCGCGACCATCATGAACGCCAACGACGCGATCGCGGTCGAACCGGCGCCAGAAAAATATCCCACGCTCGGCGACGTCGCGATCAATGCGGCGAAGGCGAGCGCTCCTGCGCGTCCCAGCACCGGACGCAGCGCGAACGCAACTGCGATCATCAGTAATGCGCATAGCGTCACGACGATTCGCGAGGTCGCATCGGACGCGCCGATCGACGCGAAGATCGAGCCCTGGAGGATCGTGACCCACGAGACGTCCGACAATGCGAACGCCGCGCGGCCATGCTGTGCAACCAGGTACGCCGCAATCGCGTCGCGCGCCTGTGGCAAATCGAGCGGACGCGCTCCCAGAGCGATCGTGCGCATGATCAGCGCATAGCTCGCGACCAGGTACCATCCGAGATGCTCGGCGGTGACGACGTAAACCGGGCGCGTCAAGCGTGCGTGGCTCAGGTTGAACGCGAGCTTGGCGGTCGGCGCCGTAGCTGGAGGCTCAGGTTCGAGGCGCTCGAGCGGTTCTTCGTCGAGCCGCCACTCGTCGTCTGGAATTCTTTCTACGCCCGCCATTTCTTTTTTACCGGCTCTTGCGCCTTCGCTATTGCCCGGGCCGCACATTGTCAACGGCGGCGCGCCCAAAATTAATCCGACCGAAATGCGATTTGCGCTTGAGCAAAACGCCTGCGTAGCTATGCTGAAAGATTCGAGTCACGCGACAATGCCCAAGTTCGAAATAAATACGCGCCGCTTGATCAACGGCTCGCTCTCGTTCATCGCGCTCGCCGCGATCATCGCACTGTTCTTCGCATACCGCAGTCACGCGCAACATCTCATTCCGCACAATGTCCCCGTCTCGATCCAACATCTTCCATACTACGCGTTTTGTTCGTTTTACCGGATGCTCGCCGCGTACGTCATCGCGCTGGTTTTTTCGATCATCTACGGGATGGCGGCGGCGCGTGGCGGACTCTACGAGCGAATTCTGATTCCCGCGATCGACATCGCGCAGTCGGTGCCGGTGGTCGGGTTTTTCCCGGCCGCAGTTTATTTCTTCGTCGCGCTCGCACACGGCAGCCGCTTGGGCGTCGAGATGGCCGCGGTGTTTCTGATTTTCACTAGCCAGGCGTGGAACATGGCGCTGGGGGTTTACGAAGCGGTCAAAACGATCCCGGAGGACTCGAAGGACGCGATCGAGTCGTTCGGCGGACGCGGGTGGCTGAAGTTCAAGCGCCTGCTGCTGCCGGCGAGCGTGCCGAAGCTGGTGTACAACTCGATCCTGTCGTGGGTCGCAGGTTGGTACTTCCTGATCGCGTGCGAAATCATCACGGTCGG
>PMOH01000133.1:0-3010 GCA_003161515.1 Deltaproteobacteria bacterium | reverse complement strand
CTGCTCGCGATCATCGTGTTGATGGATATGATCGTATGGCAGCCACTCTCGACCTGGGCGGAAAAATTCAAGTACGAATTCGCGGCGTCGTCGGGCGCGGTGCAATCGCTCGGGATGTTCGACGCGCTGTCAGGGGTCGGTCCCGCAGTCACGCGCGCATTGCGCTCGATCCTGGTGCCTCCAATCAGATTGATCGGCCGCGCGATCGCCGCGTTGCCGCGCGGCCCGGAACTGTCGCCCGAACAAAGCCGGCGCGTGGCCGCGATCGTGCGCACATTGATCATCGGTTCGATCGTGATTTTCCTGACGTGGGCGTTGATGCGGGGCTTCATAGCGCTGGTCAGGACGCTATCGCAGCCGTGGCCGTCCGACGCGAAACAGATTCCCGAAGCGATCTTGCTTTCCACTTTGCGGATGACGCTCGCCTACGCGATCTCGCTGGCATGGACGGTGCCGTGCGCACTGGCGGCAAGTGAAAGCCCGCGCTTCAACCGCGTGCTGTCGCCGATCGCAGAAATCGTCGGCTCGATGCCTGCGACGGCGCTGTTTCCGATCATCGTAATTGTCGTGATCCAGATCACCGGTGGGATGAATCTCGCGTCGATCCTGCTGATCCTCACCGGCATGCAGTGGTACCTGCTGTTCAACCTGCTCGCCGGAATCAACCAGGTGCCCGAGGACTTGAAGGAAGCCGCGCGCGCGTTCGGCCTGTCGCGCACCGCGCGCTGGCGCAAGCTGATTCTGCCCGCGGTCACGCCGTCGCTGATCACCGGCAGCATCACCGCATGGGGCGGCGGATGGAACGCGCTGATCCTGTCGGAATATTTCGTGTACAAAAATCAGACCTACCAGGTGCTCGGAATCGGATCGCTGCTCGACGCCGCCACTTACAAATCCGGCAACGGCGTGATGATCCTGCTGAGCCTGCTATCAATGATAGCGGTGGTGCTACTGTTGAACCGCTTGATGTGGCGGCCGCTGTACAACCTGGCCACGGAACGATACAGGCTGGACTACTGACAACGAAAACGTGCTCTACTATGTGCGATTCGGACTCATCTGACCCATGGCCTTCCTCGAGCTCAAAAACATTTCGAAAAGTTTTGCGCATGCCAAGGGTATGTTGAAGGTGCTCGAGGGCATCACGTTCGACGTCGAGGAAGGCGAGTTCGTCGCAATCGTCGGGCCCTCGGGATGCGGCAAATCAACCCTCCTGCGAATCATCAACGGCATCGTGCCGATGAGTTCAGGACAGGTGTTGTACCGCGGACGCCAGGTCGATGGGATCAATCTCGAATGCGCGCTCGTGTTCCAGTCGTTCGCGCTATTGCCGTGGCTGTCGGTCAAGGCCAACGTCGAGCTGGGCCTCGAAGCGCAGGGATTGCCGCCGGCTGAGCGCGAAAAGCGCGCCGGAATCTATATCGACAAGGTCGGCCTCGACGGCTTCGAAGAGGCGTACCCGCGCGAGCTCTCCGGCGGGATGAAGCAGCGTGTCGGTTTCGCGCGTGCGCTCGCGGTCGAGCCCAAGGTGCTGATGTTGGACGAGCCGTTCTCGGCGCTCGACGCCCTGACCGCGATCACGCTGCGCGAAGAGTTGCTCGACATCTGGCAGTCGCCCGATATGCCGGTGAAAAATATCGTGCACGTGACGCACATCATCGAGGAGGCTATCGAGCTGGCCGATCGGATCATCGTGATGGCGGCGAGCCCGGGGCGCATCGTCAAGGATCTGAAAGTCGAATTGCCGAGACCGCGCGACCGCCGCGCCGAAGCGTTCAACGCGCTGACCGACAAGGTCTTCTCGCTGATCGAGGAGCGCGGCTGATGGCCACTCCGGCAATAGCTCCGCTTCCCGATATCGGGCTGACGATGGTCTTCGGCCTGCTCGAATTGCTCGAGGATCGCGGCGGTCGCGAGGACGGTTACAAAATCGCGCGCGACCTGAATATCAAATTCGGCGATCTGCTCAAGGTGATGAAGGCAGCGGAAATTCTTGGCCTGGCTTCAACTCCGGCCGGCGACGTCGTGCTCGAGCCGCTCGGCAAACAATTTCTCGAAGCCAAGATCAACGAGCGCAAGATCATCGTGCGCGAGCAGTTGAAGAAGCACAGCCTGTTCAGCTACTTCATCCGCCTCCTTCATGGCCAGGAAGATAAGTCTCTGACCAGGGAAGTCGCGCTCGAGCATCTCGCGATGCTGCTGCCGAGCGAAAAGCCCGAGCGTCAATTTCAGACGGTGGTGAACTGGGGGCGCTTCGCCGAGCTGTTCGGCTATAACAAGGACGAAGACCGCTTCTANNTAAGGAGAACTCGAATGGCAACCGACGCTGAAAAAATCGTGACCGATTTCTGCAACGCGTGGCCGCGCAAGAACGTCGATGAGCTGCTTGCGTTCTTCACCGACGACGCGGTCTATCACAACATCCCGCTCGAATCGGCCAAGGGCAAGGACGCGATCCGCAGCGTCATCAACACCTTCCTGCCGATGGCCCGATCGCTCCAGTTCAAAGTTCTGCACAGCGCGAGCAACGGCAACGTCGTATTCAACGAGCGCGTGGACATCTTCGATCTGGGCAACGGCAAAACGATCTCGCTGCCGGTAGCAGGCGTGTTCGAAGTGACCGGCTCGAAGATCAGCGCATGGCGCGACTACTTCGACATGGCGACGTACACGAAGCAGATGCAATAGCTCTGCAGCAGACTGTCCGCAGGAGAATCTAATGAGCGGCGACATCGTCCAAGGATGGGCTACCGTATATCCGCACATCCGGTACGAACAACCGGTTGAGGCGATCGCGTGGCTCGTTCGCGCATTTAGCTTTCGCGAGCGCGTGCGCATGGCGCGTCCCGACGGAAGCTTCATCACCGCAAAGGTCGAGACGCCGGGTGGTGGACTCATAATGGTTGCCGGCAGCTCCCCGGACTTCACAGAATGGGTCCGCCAGCGCGTACCGGATCTTCGCGAGCCGCCGGAAAAACCATGGCCGAACCTCTCGCACTCGACCACCGTG
>PMOH01000059.1 GCA_003161515.1 Deltaproteobacteria bacterium | reverse complement strand
ATATTTTCCGCCGAGGACGGGACGATTTCCGGCTGGCAAGTGACCGACGGGACCGGCGCTGTGCTCCACGTCGATAACTCCGCGATACCCACCGCGCCGACCGGTGCGGTGTACAAAGGCCTCGCGATCGCCACGCTCAACGGGCACCAGTTTCTCTACGCCACGAATTTTCGCTCAGGCAACGTCGATGTTTTCGACGCCGCCTACAACCCGGTCACAAATCTAACCGGCACCTTCACCGACCCGCACCCGCTTGCCGGCTACGCGCCTTTCGGAATCACGCTATTCGGCACCAGCAATCTGTGGGTCTCCTACGCGTTGCAGGACGGCCCCAAGCATGACCCGGTTCACATGGCCGGCGCCGGGTACATCGACATCTTCACCACCGACGGGGTGTTCGTCACGCGTTTCGCGACCGGCGGCAACCTCAACGCGCCGTGGGGGATGGTTCTTACGCCGCCGAGCTTCGGTCCAATGGGCGGCAACTTCTGGATTGGAAATTTCGGCGACGGCAATATCCACGCCTTCAATTCGATGGCCACTGACGTTGGTCAGCCGAAAGACAAGAACGGCAAGCCGCTGCATGTCGATGGACTGTGGGCGCTGGTCTTCGGCAACGGCTCCAACAATGCGGCGACGACCTCGCTGTATTTCACCGCTGGCCCGAACATNNGAGGGAATCTTCGGCAAGTTCGAAGTGACGTCCAAGAAATCTTCGGGTCATGGCGGAGGCGGTGGCATCGGAGGCGGCCCTTATAGCCCGATGCCCGGAATGATGTAGTGCGCCGCCGGCCGCGTCCGGCCGCTGGCTGATAGCTAGCGGTCGGCGCGGCCGCTTTTGTCGGGGAACGCACCGAGCTGCACTGCCTTGGCGAACAGCTCGGAGATTGGCGCGTCGGGCGGCTCGGGCAAATCGCCAGCCGCTCGCGGCCATGCGATCGGAGTCACCGGGCTGTCGATCTTTGCGCCGATCTCGACGTGGTAGCGCTCGACCGAGTCGTGCGGGAAATGATTCTTGCGCGTCGATCCGTCGCGGAAAAAAATCATGGTGTGCACGCGACGCGTCTGCGACCCGCTGTTCGCCTTCGCCATATGCACCGTCAGCCCATGATGGAACGCGACTCCGCCGCGCGGCACCTCGACATAGACCGGCGGCGTATCTTTTATCTGCGGCATCTTCAGAATTTCGATCGCGTCTTCAGGCTTGAAGATGTTCACGAACGCTTGCAGCCCGACCGCGTGCGAACCCGGAATATAACCCATGCATCCGGTCGCTTGCGTCGACCCGTCGAACGGAATCCACGCCGTAATCGTATCCGTCTCGACCATCGGCCAGTAAGGTTGATCCTGATGCGGGTCGGTCAGCCGCCCGCCCGCTTCCTTATATAGCGCCTGGTCATGCCACAGCCGGATCGCCTCGACCCCGAGCAGCCGCGCCGCCGTCTCGCATACAATCGGATGAAACGTCAGCGGCCGAACCTGTGGCGTGTCTTCCCACAGGTTGATGCATTGGATGAACGACTGTTCGTAGGGAGTCTTCTCGCCAAGTTTGCGATTGTCGAAGCGCTTGCGCCGCGCGACCGCATCATCGACCGCCGCGCCGTAGTCGTCGAGCTCATCGGCGCGAAGCAAATCGGGCACCACGACAAAGCCATCGCGCCGGAACTGAGCGGCGTAGGGCGCAATTTTGTCGGCGAAAGTCGTCACTCGAAAATCCTCGGCATAGCCATCTTCTTATAGCACGCTAGAACTCCGCCTTGAACGTGAAGCGGTCCGCGCCTGCGTACGAAACCCGCGATGGCTTCACGCGCATCATGCGTAGCGTGGGGTACTTGAAGAACGGGGCTTCGAAAGGGCTCTTCTTCAAGAATATCTCCTTAGCCGCTTGCCAGGCGGCGCTGTCGCGCTCGACCTCGCTGGCGACTCCCTGGATCAGCGCCCGCGAGATCTCGAATGTCTCGACTTTGCCCTTTTCGCGCGCGTCCAGAAAGACCGTGACGTACGGATGCTTGAGCAGGTTCTGAAACTTCTCGGTCGCGTCGTTCATGATAAACAACAAATCGAAGTCCGGCGTCTCCGCGAACGCCTGCATCGTCGCGGTCGGCCACTGCTCTCCTTGCGTGACAAGAATTGCGACCTGGACTTCGGCTAGCAGCGCGGCGAGTCTCTCCTTCTGTGCAGCTTCCACGTATGACTCCTTCGCAAATAGGCGCGACTGAAAACTCCAAGCATCGTTACCACGATTTACTCAGCGGTTGCATCTTCCCGCTCGCCGCTGATATTCCCGTGCCACTTCAGCGATGTTCACGGGAAGAAAAATAGTCACAGCCGCGATCGCAATCGCGATGCTGACATTAGCTGCATCACCTTTGTTCGCGGCTGGAGCGAATGGAGCTGATCCCGAAGCTGCTAGTCCGGCTGCGACGCTTGAAATGATGGCGCAACAGAAATTCGGCGGTGCGTTGAGCGGAGCCGAGCGCAAACTCCTGCATGCCGCACCGATGCGCGACGTGCCATGGTTCGGGCCTAGCGACGATCCCGACAATCCCACCAATGACACTGCCCACGCCGAAAATTGGGCTGGCGACCGCACCGTGCGCGCCGAAATGGTCGCATGGCTGCTCAGCGATCCCAACGTGTCGCGCTTTGTACATCCCAGTGGACTCGCACTGGCCGGCGCTCGTATCACCGGAAGCCTCGATCTCTCCTACACCACCGTGGACAAGCCGCTGACGCTGATCCGCTGTTACGTGCCCGACGGAATCAATCTGCTCTCGGCCCATCTGCAGGATATAACCGTGCGTCGATCGCGCACCGGTCCGGTGTTCGGCAACCTCGCGAACATCCACGGCGACGCGTCGTTCATGTCGGGCGACTTCGGACCAGTTAGCTTCCTGCGCGCGCGAATCGACGGGAGCCTCGAGTTGACCGGCGCGCGTATCCTCGGCGCGGGCGAGGATTCGGTCAACCTGGTCGAGGCCAACGTCGCTGGCGACGTGCTGTTCCATGACGGCTTCACCACCGACGGCATCGTGTTCGCGCGACTCGCGAAGATCGGGCACGATCTCAGCTTTCACGGCGTCGAGTTCAAGGGCGACGGACAACTCGACGCCGAGCGCGCGAGTATCGACGGCACCTTCTACTGGGTTGACGTGAAGCATACGCCGACCACGGTGCTCGACCTCGAGGACGCGCACGCCGGCGCAATCTGGGACGACGAGGCGAGCTGGCCCGCGCCCGGCAATCTGATCGTCAACGGCTTCGTTTACAGTGATATCGCAGGCGGTCCCAGCGACGGACCCACGCGTCTGCTATGGCTCGGGTTGCAGCCGCCGGAATACCATCCGCAACCTTATCGCCAACTCGCAAAAGTCTTGAGCGAGATGGGCCGCGACGACGGCGCCATCCAGGTGCGCATCGCCAAGGAAGTCGCGCAGCGCCGGCTCGGCCATGAGAGCCTCGCGCAGCGCGCGTGGAGCCTGGTGATGCAATACACCATCGGCTTCGGTTACGTGCCGCTGCGCGCGCTGTGGTGGATCGCGGGCTTCGTCGGCCTCGGCACGATCCTGTTCGGCTGGGGCTACCGGATGCGTATCATCACGCCGACCGAGGAATCCGCCTACCGAGAGTTCGTCGCGACCGGAGAAGCGCCGCCGCATTATCCGGTCTTCAACCCGCTGGTCTATTCGCTGGAAAATTTTCTGCCGGTGGTCGAGCTGCATCAGGACAAATACTGGCGCCCGAATCCGCGTCACAGCGTGAGTGGCCGAACGACGCGTACCGGCGAGCCGCGCGATCCAAGCTCAATCCCGAGCCGCCTGCTGCGATGGTACCTGTGGCTGCACATCCTCGCCGGCTGGACGATCACCCCACTCCTGTTCGCCGGCCTGTCAGGACTAGTCCGCCCCGATTGATTCCGTGTGGTGGAACGCCGGTTTGACTTAGCCCGTTGCGAAAGCTGTAGTCCTGCTCATCGTCGAGGTGTGAACATGGGTCTGGATGCCTTCATTGATCTGCTGAAGAAAAATCTTTCCACCACCGACTTCAATCGGATGATGGCGTTTACTGCGTCGATGGAGCCTGAACGGCGCAGCGCGATGATGCAGTTCCTTGCGGAGCGCGAGACGCTTGCGCCGGCAGTCGGCTCAACGGCTCCCGACTTCACATTGCCGCGCCTCGACAGCGGCGACCAGGTGCGGCTTTCATCCTTTCGCGGACGCAAGCCGGTCGCTCTGATCTTCGGCAGCTATACGTGACCGCCTTTCCGTGCCCAGGCTGGGCACCTCGTGGAGCTGGATCGCCATTTCAGCGATCGAGTCGAATTTTTTGTGATTTATATCCGGGAAGCGCATCCGACCGACGAATGGCAAGTCGAATCGAACGAAACTGAGAAGATCCTTTTCGCACAACCGACGACGTTAGCCGCGCGAAGTGAAATCGCGCAGGTGTGCTCGCTCAAACTCGAGCTCCCGATTCCCACCCTCGTCGATGACATGGAAAATTCAACCGACCGCAAGTACTACGCGCTGCCGGACCGGCTCTACCTGATAGGGCGCGACGGCCGAGTGGCGTATCGCGGCGGGCCGGGTCCGTTTGGTTTTGTGGCGGCTGAACTCGAGACCGCTATCGAGCAATACCTCGATGCGCCGTCGATCGATCCTCCGTCCAAATCTGCCTAGCGGTTACTTGCGGCCGATCTTCTTTTCTTGCGCAGCGCTCGCGCGCTCGGTCACCAGCGCTGCCATTGCGGCGAAACGCTCCTGCCCGACCGCGATGAAGAGGCCCTCGGCTTCCGCCGTCAGTACCCCGTTCGCAGACAGCGTTCCGTGCGTGAAGATTTTGCGGCCCTCGACGCGATCGACATACGCCTCGAAGACCAGCTCGGTCAGCAACGGCGTCGGGCGCCGGTAGCGAATCGTCAGCGTCCCCGTCATGCCGGGATTGCCGGTCAGCGACTGCGCCATCCCGAGAACTTCGTCGAACGCGGCGGCGAGAAACCCTCCGTGCACGTGCCCCGGCGGACCTTCATAGGCGACGCCGAACGTCCCGCGTCCTTCGACCTTGTCGCCCAGCACGGCCAGCCGAATAGGCGGCGCGAGCGGATTCGAAATTCCAATCAGCGGACTGTGATCGAAAAATGCGTGCGGGTCGCCGGCGTTGGCGCTCTCGGCAAATCCTTCGTAGCTGCGCGAAATCGGATACTTCGAGAGGCGTTTCGCGTAGCGCTCGAGCGCATCGGCCGCCGCCGACAAATCTTCCTCAGGCGCCGCGACCTGCACCAAATGGTCGATCACGCGCCGCATCGCGTTGGCCAATCGATGCGCCTGCGCGCGCCGTCCGGTCGCTGGCGCCTGGCTGATAGCCCACGCCGCCTCGAAATTTACATTTTGATCGCTCATTTTTTTTCTTTCTTGTTCCCCTTCCCGCTCGGGAAGGGGCCAGGGGTTAGGTTGTTAATCATCCCGACGCTGCGAAGTTTTTTCGATCGTAACTGGCCTCCCGCGGTCAATCTACGGCGCAATCACTAAGATGAAGCGGCACCGAATATGCTTCGTATATAATAGAATGGAAATGAGCCGCTCGATGCGAACCCGTATCCTTATATTGTGCACCCTTCTATGTGGACTGGCTTCGATTGCCACTCGAACTGCTCGCGCGCAAAGCACCATGGAGGTCCCGGGACCTTCGAATCAGAATCAACCGTACGTTCCGCCTGCGCCTCCGATTATCAGGCTGGCGCCGTCGAACGGTGACGGCGGCAACACGATTCAACTGCTGCCGAATTGGAACGCGCCCGCACAACCTCAGCCCGCGGCGCCGCCACCGCCGATCAACGTCGCGCCGATGACTGCGCAAGCTGCTCCGGCGTTGCCGTCGGTGTTCCGCGGATGCTGGCAGGGAGAGGTCGTTCAACTCGACTGGATTCGGAGCGAACCGGGCGCGCACAAAATCGGATTCTGGACGCCTAAGACTTATCGGCTCTGCTACCGGCGCGTCGGCACTCAACCGTTCAAGCTCACGTTTACCGAAACCGGCATCGAGCCCAACGAGAGAATTATCAATCCGCACGGACAGGTCGTGCCGATCGCGACCGACGGCCGCGCTTACGCCTCGATGAACTCGCGCCTGTTCTTCGACGAATACAAAACCCACGGCGACGGCTTCTCGCCAACCTTTGCGGTTGACGAAACCACGCATCTCGACTGCCGCATCGCCGGCGACGACATGCTCGTCAGCGCCGACGTTTACGGCACGCGCGACGGCGACCCCTGGTTCCGCGCCCATTGGCGCGCAAACTTCCACAAGTTCGACAATTAACTCCTCGCGGATTGGCGCGCCCACATAAGCTGCCCGTATCGTAGAAACTGGATAGCTATGAAGTCATTCAAAATGAAAACCATCAGCACCAACAAAGGCTGGCTTAGCCAGAGCATAGCTTTGATAGTAACAATCTCCGCAACGCTGGCCCCCGCGACCGAGTAGAAGAGCTTTCGTTCTGCCAAGGATTTGGTCGAGAAGGCCGATATGGCGCCAGAAACGCCAAGCAGAATCGGCATCTCGATGCTTCGCAGAATCGAGTAGGGGAACGGACTCATCAACCCCCAAGACGGAACCCGATAAACCAGCGAGAACTGCAAGGCAAACAGCAGTAAGCCCAGCAGGATATAAATTCCTGTCTTCAACGATCGCATGATAACCAAATGTCCTGGCTCCGGAAATTGCTCTCACGCATCGCTGCAACTTCCGCTTGCCTCTCAGTGCCGCCTAACCTAATGATCTCGCATGCCCAAGGACCTCGATCCCCAGATGAAGATCATGCTCGACGCGTTCAACGCGGCGGGCCCGATGTTTCTGCGCGCGGAGACTGCCGAACAGGCGCGAGCCAAGATGCGCGCGCTGCTCGAGGCGAATCCGAATCCGCCGCCGGAGATCTACCGCGTCGAGGATCGCCACATCCCGGGCGCCAACGGTAACGTCGCCGCGCGCGTGTACACGCCCGAGGGGAATCTGCCGATGGGCGTGCTGGTTTTCTTCCACGGCGGCGGATGGGTGCTCGGCGATCTCGAGAGTCACGACCGCGTATGCCGCGCGATCGCCAACCAGGCTGGATGCGTCGTCGTGGCGATCGATTATCGGCTCGCGCCAGAGCACGTTTTTCCGGCGGGCGCCGAGGATTGCTATGCGGCGACGAAGTGGGTTTCCGAAAATGCAGCCTCGATCGGCGCGGACGGCGCGCGCCTGGCAGTCGGCGGTGACAGCGCCGGCGGAAACCTGGCGGCGGTAGTATCGATGATGGCGCGCGATCGCGGCGGTCCCGCGATAAACTTTCAGCTGCTGATGTATCCCGTAACCGATTGCGCGCTCGACACGCCTTCGCAGAAGGAATTTGCCGCCGACGGCTACGTGCTGTCGCGCGCCGACATGGAATGGTTCTGGAAAAATTATTGCGATACGAGCGCCGAAAAAAATAATCCCTACGCATGCCCCTTCCGCGCGAAGGATCTGAAGAACCTGCCGCCCGCGCTGGTGCTCACCGCCAGTCACGATCCATTGCGCGACGAAGGCGAGCGTTTCGCCGAGCGCCTGATCGCCGCCGGCGTCAAAACCACCTGCACCCGCTACGAAGGCGTCACCCACGGCTTCGTCAGCTTCGCCGACACCCTCGACAAAGGCAAAGAAGGCCAGCGCCAGGCCGCCGACGCATTAAGGGTGGCCTTCGCGCGGTAGGGCGCACGCATTGCGCTGGATGCCGGCGCCCTCACCCGGCGTTCGCAGACTCCCGCCGACCTCTCCCGACGGGAGAGGTGAACTCCCATTGCGGGTTTCACGTTCAATTAAGTGGATTAGTTTTATCTTCCACCGCTATATTCCACCGCGATGGCCAAGCGAACTATGCCGGTGGGTAGCCTCAGGGGCGACGGCCCGATTCACGGTGCGCCGACTGGCGTTTTCGAGGACCTCTATCACTATCTCGTGACGTGTTCGTGGCCCGCGCTCATCGGATTGATCGCGGCTGCCTTCACCGTCGCCAATCTGCTGTTCGCTACCGGCTACTATTTCGATCAAGGGATCGAGAACGCGCACAGCGGATCGTTCGCCGACATGTTTTTTTTCAGCGTGCAGACCATGGCGACGATCGGTTACGGCAAAATGGAACCGGTCACGATGTTCTCGAACATCCTGGTTTCGATCGAGGCGCTGACCGGACTACTTGCGCTCGCGCTCATCACGGGCCTGGTTTTCGCGAAGTTCTCGCGCCCCACTGCGCGCGTCAGATTCACTCGATACGTGGTCGTCGGTCCGCGCGACGGCGTCCACAGCCTGATGATCCGCGCGGCCAACTTGCGCGCCAACCGGATCGTCGAGGCTGATATGCACGTCGTGCTCGCTCGCCAGGAAGTCACCGCCGAGGGCGACTCGATTCGGCGCCTCTACGATCTGCCGATAACGCGCAGTCGCAGCGCGATGTTCGCGTTGTCGTGGACCGCGGTGCATCAGATCGTCGAGGGCAGCCCGCTCTTCGGCCAGACGCGCGAATCGATGGCCAATTGCGCAGCCGAGATTATCGTGTCTATCATTGGATTAGACGAGACGTTCTCTCAGACTGTCCACGCCCGACATACCTACGAACTTGACGAGATCGTCTGGGGCGCACGCTTTGCGGACGTGCTGGTGCTCCACCCCGACGGCAGCCGAAGCGTCGATTACACGCGGTTCGACGAGGTCGAGATGCTTACGCCCGCCAAGTGACGCGTCCTGGTGCCTATTCACATAGAAACGCAAATCTGGCCATTATTGCAGCGTCCATGCGGCAAAAAATCTCGGCGCATGGGTGGGGAGATAGAATGACGTCAGGCACCGCGGGCAAATCCCGCAGATTCCTAATTGCGATCGCGCGATGGTTTGACACTTCGGCTGGCGGCCCGCCCGATCCCGACGCGCCGCAGAAGACCGACTGGTTCCGATGCATCCCGTTCGTTGTAGTTCACCTGATGTGCCTCGGCGTCATCTGGGTCGGATGGAGTCCCGTCGCGGTCGCCGTCGCGGTCGCGCTGTATTTCATCCGGATGTTCGCGATCACCGGATTCTATCATCGCTATTTCTCCCATCGATCGTTCAAAACTTCGCGCGCCGGCCAGTTCATCTTCGCCGCTATCGGCGCGACGGCGGTGCAACGCGGAGCGTTGTGGTGGGCGTCGCATCATCGGCTGCATCACCAGCGCTCCGACGAGCCGACCGACGTTCATTCGCCAGCTCAGCAGGGCTTCATCTGGAGCCACATCGGATGGATCACGTCGGAGGCTAACTTCCGCTCCGAGCTGCGCGTCGTGCGCGATCTCGCAAAGTTCCCCGAGCTGATGTTTCTCGATCGCTTCGACGTGCTGATCCCCACGATGCTCGGCTTCGCGCTGTTCGGTCTGGGCGCGTTCCTCCAGCGCCATGCGCCGGGCTTGCACACGACCGGCGCGCAGATGCTGGTCTGGGGATTTTTCATTTCTACAGTCGTGCTCGCGCACGGCACGTTTACGATCAATTCGCTCGCGCACGTTTTCGGCCGCCGTCGCTATGAGACTAACGACGACAGCCGCAACAGCTTCGCACTCGCGATGGTCACGCTTGGCGAAGGATGGCACAACAATCACCATCACTTCCCGGCCGCCGCGCGCAATGGTTTTTTCTGGTGGGAGATCGACATCACGTACTACACGCTCAAGCTGCTCGAAGCTTGTGGCATAATCTGGGACCTGCGCCAGGTCCCACCCGAGCTGCTAGATGAGGATAGGGTCGCAGCAAAGCCTCGCGCGATTTCTGCCGCCCCTGCGATCGCGTATGCGCGAGAAAGCATCGAAGCCGGCCGCCGAATAATCCCGTCGCTCCCGGAGCTGGCACCGCATAGCGCAACAGTCACGGAACCAGAACCCGCGCCCTAGCAGCAGAAGCAGAATCTTGAATCGCGCGCCAAAAAACGCGCGCTGGATAAGGACCCTCACCTTCGATCCTCTCCCATTTTGGGAGAGGGAAGAACCCGGGATTCTTCGCTTCGCTCTGAATGACACAAAAAAAGAACCCAGAGCAAAAGGGCGTCCTCGCCATTTTGCGATTTGTACTTTTCACTTTTTCACGGGGTGCAGGGGTCACCCCTGCCGCGGAAGCGTGAAACCCGCGGAGGGTTTCACATTCAATGACGTTTCCGTCGTTCCACTTGCGCCACGACGCGACCGCGTGTAATCGATGCGTCGAGATGGGCAAGTCTGATTCCATAGTCGCGTCGGGTGTCGATGCGGCCCGGGCGCGTCGCCCGGCGATCCTGGGTCGTTTCGCGCGCACCGCGGTGTTACGCGCTCTAGCGGAAATCAAAAAGGGGCACATCGTAATCGAGGACGGCGACGAGCGCATCGCTTGCGGCCAGGATTTGTCCGACGCCGATTTGCGCGCGACTATTCGCGTCCTCGATCACCGGTTCTATTCCGACCTCGCGCTCGCGGGCAGCATGGGCGCCGCCGAAGCTTACATGGCCGGCTCGTGGACGACTGACGATTTGACCGCGCTGGTCCAGATCATGATTCGCAATCGCGACGTCACCGAGGGAATCGACGGCGGCTTCGCGCGACTCGCCAATCTCGTCCGCCGCTTCATCCACTATCTCAATCGCAACACCCGGACCGGCAGCGAGCGCAACATCGCGGCGCACTACGATCTCGGCAACGATTTCTTCGAGCTAATTCTCGATCGCACCCTGATGTACTCGTGCGCGATTTTTGAGCGTCCCGACGCCACGCTCGAAGAAGCCGCGACGGCCAAAGTCGATCGCATTTGCCGCAAGCTGGATCTTCGCGCGCACGATCACCTGGTCGAGATCGGCACCGGATGGGGCGGGTTTGCGATTCATGCGGCCAAAAATTACGGATGCCGCGTCACCACCACCACGATTTCGCGCGAGCAGCACGATTACGCCGTGAAGCGAATCGCCGCCGAGGGGCTCTCGGAGCGCATCACCGTGCTGTTCAAGGATTACCGCGACTTGACCGGCCAGTTCGACAAAGCCGTGTCGATCGAAATGATCGAAGCGGTTGGCCATCAGTTTCTGGATTCATATTTTCGCAAATGCGGCGAGCTGCTTAAGCCCGACGGCATGATGCTGCTGCAGGCGATTACGATTACCGACCGCGAATACGAGGCCGCGACCCGGCGCGTCGATTTCATCAAGAAGTACATCTTCCCCGGCAGCTTCCTGCCGTCGGTCACGGCGCTGTGCGATTCGCTCACGCGCTCGAGCGATCTGAGGTTGTTTCATCTCGAGGACATCACGCCGAACTACGCCGAGACTCTGAAGCACTGGCGTATCCGGATGTTCAAGAATATCGATCGCGTGCGCGCGCTCGGCTATCCCGAAGAATTCATCCGGATGTGGGAGTTCTACCTTCGCTACAGCGAGGCCGGCTTCCGCGAGCGCTACATCGGCGACGTGCAAATGCTCCTGACCAAGCCCGACTGTCGCCGCGCCCCGATTCTCCCGCCCCTCTAATTTACTTCTCCCTTCGGGAGAGGACGCGCCTCCGGCGCGGGTGAGGGCGTTGGCATACACCTCGATGCCGGCGCCCTCACCCGTCGCTCGCGGACTCACGTCGACCTCTCCCGAAGGGAGAGGTAATTCCCTGCCCCTTCGGTGCGAAACCTGAGCGGCGAGGGTACGTCTTACAAGTGATCGTTTACTGGAACTCTATGAATGACCGGGAGATAATCGAGCCTCGCGCATGAAACTTTCGAAGAATAGAGCCTGGATGCTCGCGATGGCCGTCGTCGCCGTCTTCGCTGGCTGGTATTTCATGACCGGCAGCACCACCGCGCCGAAAATCGTCACGGCGAAGGTTACCGAGGGCCCGATTGTGCGCTCGGTCACGGCGACTGGCACGGTGAATCCCGTGATCACGGTGCAGGTCGGCACTTACGTCTCGGGACCGATCACAGCGATCTACGCCGACTACAACGCGCCGGTGAAAAAGGGCCAGTCGATCGCGAAGATCGATCCGCGGCCTTACCAGGTGACCGTTGATATCGCCCACGCGACGCTGGCGAACTCCCAAGCGCAACTCGGCAAGGACACCGCCGATCTCGACTATAAGAAGGTGACCTACGACCGCAACCTGGCGCTGTTCAAGGCCGACGCCGTATCGAAGGACACTGTCGATTCAGCATACAGCGCGTGGCAAATGGACGTGGCGCAGGTCAAGCTCGACCAGGCCAACATCCAGCAGCAGACAGCCAACGTCGCGGCCGCCGAAGTCAATCTCAATTACACCAATATCGTCTCGCCGGTGGACGGCACTGTCGTCTCGCGCAACGTTGACGTCGGCCAGACCGTGGCAGCGAGCTTTCAGACTCCGACGCTGTTTCTGATAGCGCAGGACCTGACCAAGATGCAGGTCGACTCCAACGTCAGCGAGTCGGATATCGGCTTCGTCAAGGCCGGACAGAAGGCGACCTTCCGCGTGGACGCGTTTCCCGACCGCGACTTCGAAGGCACCGTCGCGCAGGTTCGGCAGGCGCCGATCACCGTGCAGAACGTGGTGACCTACGACGTCGTCGTGAGCGTCGAAAATCCTGAGCTGCTGCTGAAGCCTGGCATGACTGCCAATGTGAACGTCGTCACCGCGATGCGCGACAAGGCGATCCGCGTTCCGATCGACGCGTTGCGCTTTGCGCCACCGGGCCAGCCGCCGGCAGATTCCGCCGCGATTGACGGAGCAGCCGGCCGCCAGACCCGAGTCTGGATTCTCAAGAGCCGCCAGGTCACGCCGGTCGCGATCACCACCGGCCTTAGCGACGGAACCTGGGTCGAAGTCGCCGACGGCGACCTGCAAGCGGGCGATCGCGTCGTTACCGACGAAGTACGCAGCGCAACCACGCATCCGTCGGGATCTGGCTCGCACGGCGGCGGTGGCGGTGGTGGCGGGATGCCCACGATGCATCTGCCTCACTAGTCCGATGAACACCGTCATCGAGCTGGTCGGTTTGACCAAGACCTACGTGCTCGGCGAGGTCGAGGTTCACGCGCTGCGCGGCGTCAACCTGACTATCGAGCGCGGCGAGTTCGTCGCGGTGATGGGCGCGTCGGGCTCGGGCAAATCGACCCTGATGAACATGCTGGGATGCCTCGACCTGCCGACCAGCGGAAGTTATTTCCTCGAGGGCGAGGACGTCGCCAAGTTGAACGAGTCCGAATTGGCGACGATCCGCAGCCGCCGAATCGGATTCGTCTTTCAGAATTTCAACCTGCTGTCGCGAACCTCGGCGCTCGAGAACGTCGAGCTGCCGCTGTTCTACTCGGCCTGGACTAGCGACGGCGAGAGTCGCGCGACCGACCTGATGAAGCTGGTCGGGCTCGCGGGCCGCGAACAGAGCCATCCGAATCAACTCTCCGGCGGACAGCAGCAACGTGTCGCAATCGCGCGCGCCCTGGTGAATCGCCCGTCGATTCTGCTCGCCGACGAGCCTACTGGAAATCTCGACTCGACCAACTCGGCCGAGATAATGGGCGTGCTCACCAACCTTAATCGCCAGCAGGGGATAACGGTAATCGTGGTCACGCACGATTCCGAGGTGGCGGCCTATGCGGACCGCGTCGTCACGTTTCGCGACGGCGTGATCATTTCCGACACGCGCAAAGATCCCGCCGCCGCGCACGGCGGAGCTACGATCAAAGCGTCGCCCGCGATGCGCGAGTCCAAACAACTCGCGGCTTCATTGGTTGACGAGGCATGGACCTTTGCCAGCATGGCGGTGGTCGCCGCCGGCCGCGCGATCAAACGTAACAAGCTGCGCGCCGCACTCACGATGCTCGGGATTTTCATCGGCGTCGCGGCGGTGATCACGATGGTCGCGGTCGGCGACGGTGCGCGCTCGTCGGTCGAGGCGCAAATCAATAGCCTCGGCACCAACCTACTGATAGTAGTGCCGGGCGCGACCACCTCCAACGGCGTCCGCGCCGGACTCGGCAGCAACTCGACCCTGACCGTCGGCGACGCGCAGGCGATCGCGCACGGCGGCGGCCCGGTCGCGCTGGTGACATACATGGATCGGCAGGTCTCGCAGGTAGTCTCGGGCAATCGCAACTGGAGCACCAACATCCAGGGCACCACCTCGAATTATTTTGCGATCCGCGATTGGCCGCCGTCGATCGGGCGCATCTTCACCGACTCCGAAGAAAAAGCCGGCGCCGCGGTATGCCTGCTCGGACAAACGGTGGTGAATAATCTTTTCGGCGAGGGACAGAATCCGGTCGGCGCGACTATCCGGGTCAAAAACTTCCCGATGAAAGTGATCGGCGTGCTGAGCGTCAAGGGACAATCCAGTTACGGCCAGGATCAGGACGACGTCGTGATCGTCCCGTTCAACACCGCGGAGCGTAAAGTGCTCGGCGTGTCGGCGCCGACCGCGCCGGCGGTGCCCGCTGCGGTCGCGAC
>PMOH01000468.1:5346-8216 GCA_003161515.1 Deltaproteobacteria bacterium | reverse complement strand
ATTGTAGCTAAATATAGCTCATAGTTTCGTTTCTGGAGTTCGGGTATGATGGTTGCTCGGAGAGGACTCCAATGCGAATGCGGATCAACTTGATTGTTCTGTCAGCGGCTTGTTTGTTGGCCGGGTGCGCTACCGCATATCAGCCTGACGGAGTATCGGGGGGATATTCCGATCAGATGCGCGCCGGCAATATCGTGCAGGTTTCATTCCGCGCTAATGGGTTGACCACGCCGGAGACCCTTGAGACCTTCGTTCTCAGAAGGTGCGCAGAGGTGACGCTGCAAGATGGCTTCAACTACTTTGTCCTGCTGCACACCGAAGCGCCGATTGAAGGAAGCGACCGCCTTTACAGCATGAAGGTCGCGACGGCGACGATCAAAATGGTCCAGGGCAACAAAACCGAAAACGATCCGCACACCTACAACGCAACCTACCTGCTGAAGCAAGAACTGGCTGAAGGAGGCGAGAGCGAGGAGCCGACATCGCCTCCCGCGATTGCGAGTGCAGACAATGTAGCCAACGCAAAAATAGCGTCGTCGGCGCCCGCGCGCTTACCGATCGCAAACCCGAATCCAAACGCGCTGACCAACGAGGCGGTCCATTTCGATCACTGGTAGTCGGACACCGGCCGCTACCTGCTTTCGCGATTGAGAGCTAAACGCTCTCGGTCATAATCAGCAGCTGACCTTCGAGGCCGGCCTCGCGATGCACGCCGATCTCCTGCACTTCCGGCAACGTCACGATTCGCTGGAACGCCGAGCGCGACGGATATTCCATTATCGCGGCGACGTCCCACACGTTTTCCACCTCTCCGATCACCAGACCCGCAATTCTGCCTGTGAACAGGATCCGGCCTCCCTCGCGCTCGACAATTTTCGTCATCGCATTGGCGTAGCGCATATACGCTTCGCGGCCCGAGATGTTATCGCTGCGCCCGTCTTTGTAGATCGCCTTGTCGCGGAACTTGAGCAGGTTCAGCATAGCGATTTTGGTCGAAGACGCGTCACGCGAAAGCGCCTGAAGTCCTTCGGTCGTTGGATAAGCTGCATTTTCAACTTTCATCTTTGTTCACTGTCTATTTCGTTGTCGCGATAAAGCCGTTAATCAGATCGGCGATCTCATTCGGCTTGTCTTCCTGTAGAAAATGTCCCCCATCGACGATCGTCACGTGCTTTTGTCCCTTGGTTCCCGGAACGCGATTCTGAAACATCATCTCGCCGCCCTTGGTTACCGGATCCGAATCACTGAACGCGGTCAGAAAAGGCTTGTTAAACTTCTCCAGAACTTTCCACGCGGCTTTGTTCTCGGCCACCGAGCCGTGTTCGGGCGTGATCGGGACCAGCGCGGGAAATCGGCGCGCACCCGCTTTGAAAGATTCGTCCGGAAACGGCGCGTCGTATGCGGCCTTCTCCGCGTCACTCAAAACGCGCTTGCATCCCATGCTCACAATCTGGCCGACCGGCAAAACTGGAATGCTCTGGCTGAATTCCAGCCATTGCTGAAACGCATCGCTGAATCCCTCGCCAGTCGGCAGCCCGGTATTCGCGACCACCACCCGCGCAAACTTTTCAGGAAAGGCCGCCACCAGCCGGAGTCCAATCAGTCCGCCCCAGTCCTGGCAGAAGAGCGTGATGTCAGTGAGTCGCGTGGCCGCCAGCCAGTCGCTCATCCATCGCACGTGCCGCTCGAAAGTGTAATCGGATTGATCGGCAGGCTTGTCCGAACGGCCGAAGCCGACCAGGTCCGGCGCGACGACGCGATGACCGCGCGCGGCCAGGCTCGCGACGATTTTGCGATACAGAAAAGACCACGAAGGTTCGCCATGCATCAGCAGCACGGGACTCGCGTTCGGCGGACCTTCATCAAGATAGTGGATTCGCAGCGCGGTGCCGTCGGCGTCCTTAATTTCGCGGTAGTGCGGCGCGAATGGAAAATCCGGCAGGTTGGAAAACCGCGGATCGGGAGTTCTCAAAATCTTCAAAGCGCACCTCTCGCAGAACTGGCGTGTATGGTATTCAAACTATTGACATGAGGAGTGTCATTTTATTTTTACGCTGTCAAGCGAGCCTTCACCGCGCGAGACCGCTTCGAATTCTGCGAGCGTCCATGGCTTATGGGGTGTTTTGCTGACTCCTCGACCTTTTCAGCGCGTAGCCGCTGGATTCTTGCAAGTTCTCGCCGTCAACCTGGTACTCATTGTACTTAGTTAGAAAATAGCTACTCAAAGGTATTTGATTAATTTTGACCTACCTACTTCTGATTGATTGACACTTGTGACAAGATTCTAGCGGCAACGGGGCTCGCGCGGGTTGCACTTGTGAGTTGTGGGGTTGGGGAGGTGGTCAGATGTCCGTTGTAAGGCACCCTCTTTCTGGTTCGTCGAGTTCCGACTCGAACGATCGAATCACTCAAGACAATTTAATCCGGTTGAGCGACGCTGACCGTGTGCGCGATGAGTCCGGCGACGTCGCGTTTCGACCAGGGCCGCGCGACACGTCCTCGACATTTGTTTTTGAAACGAACCTCCGCGGTTCATTCCGCAACGCGCAAAGTTCGAGCCGTGAGATCGAACAAGTACCGCCGCCGGAGGACGCCTGGTCTGGTCTGGACGTCGAACAGACGCTGGGCCAGCTGATGACCGAGACGCGGAAGCATTCGGGCCTGTCACAAGAGGATGTCGCCGACCGCACGCACATTCCCGCGTACTACGTCAGGATGATCGAGAGCGACAGCTACGACGCGATCCCCGATCAACTTTACCTGCTGCCGTTTTTCCGCCGGTACGCGGATTTTCTCGGGCTTGACGCGAAGAAAGTCGTGTCGCGTTTTATCTGCGACTTCGAGAAGGCCGAGAACGAAGTAGTTGCGAC
>PMOH01000468.1:0-5307 GCA_003161515.1 Deltaproteobacteria bacterium | reverse complement strand
TCCCGATATGGTGCCGGCGCCTCCCGCGACTCCCATGGTCGCGCCGCAGCTACATGCCCAGACGAAATCTTCGCGATCAGGTCGGAGTCATCGGCTGACTCGCCATTCAAGGCACTTGAGGCATAGACGCGGGCAACTCACTTAGACGCTGGTGGCGGCGCGGCTTCGTGATCGTCGCCATCGTCGCCGTAGTGGCCGTCGTGCCCGTGATACTCCCCCGGATGGGTGAAGTCGCGATCGAAAATCTTTTGCTGATCCGGCGTCAGCACGGCGCGAACCTGGCTTAGACCCTGCCAGAACAGATTATGGCGCTGGTGGTCAAAATCCTGGCGCGCCTTCATCACTTTGAACCGCGTGTCGCGCAGGATGTCGCCGATTTGATCGCGTTGTGCGGGCGTCAGATTCAGCTCGAGATTCATTCGCTCGATCAGCCCCGAGCCCGGCACGTGCAGGTAGTGCTCGCGATACGCCATGGTGCTGAGCGCGAAACCGATCAGAAGACACGAGATTCCAACGACAAGGCTGAACCAGATATTCGGCTTAGCTGGCAAGATCGCTCTCTGTCAGAGGCATCTCCGGCGCCAAAGGATCGCCCGCGGTTTCGGGATTCAAGCTCAGCTCGGGGGCCGAGAGCGCTTCGCCGATAGATTCATTCGGCGCGCGAGTCGAAAGATAGGCCGCGCTGGTAGCGAACACAAAGATCGCGGCAGCCGCCGCCATCGGGATCCATCGATTCGGTCGCGACACCTCGCGCGTGACCGACGCGAATCGACGCGGCCGATCCGCCAGCGAGAACTCGCGACGTGCAGGCATGGATACTCGCGACGCCGGCTGTTCCATGTCGCCATGCAGCACCGGCGCGGTCAGCGCGAAGACGCGAAACGCATGATCGCACTTGTCACATCCCTTGAGATGCCCCAGCAGATCGGCGCGTCGCTCGGCGGTCGCGGTCTTGCGCCACAGCGCGGGAAATTCCTGTCGTGCTTCAAAACAATTCATTGGGGTTACCTATTGCGTCCGGTCGCCAGCATCCGCTCTGCCTGCTTGCGCAGCGCCTGTCGTGCGCGGAACGCGCGAATTTTTACCTTAGCTTCACTCCATCCAAGCGTCTGGGCGATTTCGCTGACGCTTAAGTCTTCACTTTCCTTGAGCACCATCACCATCCGGTCATCGGGCTTGAGCGTGTCGAGCAGGCGATGGGCCAAATCGTAAGCCTCGCGCCGCTCTTCGGCCTCACCGACAATATCCTCCGGCGACGCGACGTTCGCCGTCTGCATCCATTGCACTTCCGGCGCGCTGAAATCGCCGACCAGTTCCTCGGGCCGCCGCCGGCGCCGCCGCAACTCGTCGTAACACAGATTCACGACGATTGCTCGCAGCCATCCGCCAAACGGCATCTCCGCTCGATACGACGCCAGCGCGGTGTAGGCTCGGATGAAACTTTCCTGCGCGATGTCGCGCGCCATTTCTTCGTCCGAAAAAAATCGCCTGCATAACCGCTCCACGCGTGGACGATGCCGCCCAGCCAACTCGGCAAAGGCGTCGTTGTGGCCGCCGAGGACTTCGGCTATCAGTTCCTCGTCGGGTTTGTCGCTCAATCGGCACCCTTCTCTGCTAAGCGCCGAGCGACCCCACATAACTGTTTATTAATACGCACTGACTCGATAACGGTTACAGGTTTTCGCCGTATTTACGCTCGACTCGCGATCGCATTGGAAACAATTCTATACGTCTTTTCGACGGTTTTCCGCATCGCGCCGTCTTCGTTGTGAAACTATCAATAGCTGCGTAATGCGGCTGTGCGGACTCCGGCCTCTTTCAGCGCGACCGTTGGATTCTCGAAACCGACATCCTTCGCTTCGGTCGCGATGACATCAAGCACAATTGAAAGGGAAATAAGTTTGCAGTTCAAATGAAATCGCACTACCGCTCGAAATACCCGAAATATCAGTGGAGGGCCGAAAAATGACAAGTGTGCCGCGCGGGTTGGCGCTGTTGCGTGATCCGCAACTGAATAAATCCACTGCTTTCACCGAGGCCGAGCGCGAGGCGCTGGGCCTGCTCGGCCTCCTGCCCGAAGGGATCGATTCCGAGGAAACCCAGATCCAGCGCGTGCATATTCAGTTATCGCAAAAGCCAAACGATCTGGAGAAGTACATTTACCTGTCGCAACTGCAGGACACCGACGAAACACTTTTCTTCCGCGTGCTGATGTCGGACCCGGCGCAATTCCTGCCCATCGTTTACACCCCGACGGTCGGCGAGGCCTGCCTGCAATTCGGCCACATCATGCGCCGTCCCAAGGGTCTCTATATTTCTATCAAGCGCAAAGGCCGAGTCCGCGAGATTCTTCGCAACTGGCCCAATCGCGATGTGCGCTTCATAGTGGTCACCAGCGGCCAGCGAATCCTGGGCCTTGGCGATCTCGGCGCCAACGGCATGGGCATCCCAATCGGCAAACTTGCCCTCTACACTGCATGCGCCGGCGTGCCGCCACAGTTCACGCTGCCGGTCCTGATGGACTGCGGCACCAACAACGAGTCTCTGCTGCGCGACCCGCTTTATCTGGGCCTGCGGCAGGCGCGCCCATCGGTCGCGGACCTCGACGAATTCGTCGATGAATTCATCACCGCCGTCCACGACGAGTTCCCCGACTGTTGCATCCAGTTCGAGGATTGGGCCGGCGCCGACGCCGTCCGCCTGCTGGCGCGCTACCGTGACAGGACTTGCTGCTTCAACGACGACATCCAGGGAACTGCGGCGGTCGCACTCGCGGGAATTCTCGGAGCGCTTCGCATTACCGGCGGCAAACTCTCCGCGCAGACCTTTCTGTTCCTGGGCGCGGGCTCAGCCGCGATCGGAATCGCAAACCTGATGACGCAGGCGATGGCGCTCGAAGGCCTCGCGGCCGACAAGGCACGCGAGAGAATCTGGTTGTTCGACATAAGCGGACTAGTGGAATCAATCCGCGGTGACCTCGCAGACTTCCAGAAGCCATACGCACATCCTCACTCACCGACCAAGGACTTCGCTGCGGCGATCGAGTCCCTCAAGCCAACGGCGATAATCGGCGTGAGCACAGTCGCCAAGGCCTTCAACCAGCGCGTGATCGAAACGATGGCGCGAATCAACCGGCGTCCGATCATCTTCCCTTACTCGAATCCAACTTCGCACTCCGAATGCACGGCGGAAGAGGCCTACCGATGGTCCGAAGGCCGCGCCATCTTCGCCAGCGGAAGCCCGTTCCCCCCGGTGACACTCGGCAACAAGACTTACATCCCCGGCCAGGGCAACAACGTGTACATCTTTCCCGCCATAGGCCTGGCCGTTTACGCGACCCGCGCCAGGCGTGTAACCGATGAAATGTTCATAGCAGCCGCAAGAGCCGTAGCAGACCAGGTAACTCAATCCGAGCTGGATGTAGGACTAATCTATCCACCCCAGTCAACAATTCTGAACACTGAGCTACAAGCAGCCGAGCGAGTGGCCGGAGTGATCTTCGCGAGCAAGCTTGCAACCGTCCCAGCACCGCAAGACATCGCAAAATTCATCCGATCCCAAACCTACAAACCCGAATACCATCCTCTGCTTTAGATTGGACCAACGTGGCGCTCATTTCCAAGTTTGGGGCAGGACAGTCCGTCCCAGGTCGAGCGAGCAATTGCTCTCGTATATACAGGAGGATCTCATGATCACCGAAGACTACGTCAGAAAGATTTTCAACGGGCTTGAGCACGGCGATGGCGCAGGTTTTTTCGAGCATGTAGACGACAAGGTCGACTGGATCGTCGAAGGCACGCATCCGCTGGCCGGTCACTACAAGTCGAAATCTGATTTCCTGGCCGGGACCTTCGCGAAGCTCGGCAAGGTTCTGCCCAACGGGGCTCAACTCGTCGTCGAGCACCTGCTCGTGAAGGATGACCAGGCTGTCGTAGAACTTCACTCCTTGGCCACGGCGAAGAACGGACTGAGATTCGACAACAGATACTGCTGGGTCGTCCACTTCAATGGTGACACCATCGACAGAGTGAGGGCCTATCTCGACTCGGCGATGGTCGCGCGTCTCTTCGAAGAAAACCCGATCTAGCCATCGGTCGCCGGCGTCTCATCCGACCCGACCTGATGGGCTTGTCGATAGGATCAGGACCGCACTCCGCGCTTGCCCCGATTCGGGAGTAGCGTCGATCGGAGCAAGCCTTGCCGACTTGTGTCTCGAGCGAGACGCCGGTCGGCGAACTCCTGGTCTGCAGCAGATCACGTAATTCTAAATTGAGAAATTCATACTCTCGGCGGCGGGGGAAGGCCGGCGCGCGCCAAGTCGGACGGTGTGTCCAAGTCCAAATTGATGCCGGGATCAGGCAGATCAACGTAGGCTACCCGCGACGCGTCGGCGTTCACTACGTGGCGGGCGCCCTCCTCTTCCGGGAGCGACTCGAGTTCACTGAACATCGCGCGATCGAAGATCACTGGATGGCCGCGATGGCCGTTGTGGCGCGCGATCACGATCGGGTTGCCCGTTTCATCGTAGTAATTGACCATCGCTTGAAAGGTTTCCGCTCGAACCATCGGATGATCTCCGAGATGCACCAGTGCGCCTGCCGCGTGCGGCTGAATTGCGCTGAGGCCGACCTTCAGCGACGAAAGTTGGCCGCGCGCGTAGTTCGGATTCTCGACGATCGTGATACGTGCGTCATGCGGAATCGCGGCGCGCACGCGATCGCTGTGCGCGCCGAGAACAATCACCAGCCGCGGCACTACCGCGAGCATCGTCCCGGCTATGTGCTCGATGAAAGTTTGGCGACCGATCCTCAGCAGTGGCTTCGGATAACCCATCCGGCGCGACTCACCCGCCGCCAGCATGATTCCGTCGAGACCTTTGGGCATCGGTTGCTACTTCGAGCGCTTGAGGTTGCCGAAACGAACGCCGAGCGTGAACTCGTCGCGCTCTTCGGTGCGGCGCTCGCGGATAATTTCGGCGATGATCGAAATTGCGATTTCCTCGGGCGTCTCACCACCGATCGCAACGCCGAGCGGCGCGTGAACGTCGGCGAGCCGTTCTTTGGGAACACCGCTCGCGCCGATTCGGTCCAACGTCGCCTTCACCCGGCGCCGAGAACCGATCATCCCGACGAATCCGCACGGCTGCATCAGCGCCGCGCGCACAACTTCCTCGTCGAACGAATGGCCGCGCGTGACGGATAGCAGGTAACAGTGGCCGTCGAGTGCGAGCGAATCGATAGCGTCCTTGAAAGGTTTGACGATTATTTCGTCCGCATCGGGGAACCGCTCGCGGTTGGCAAACGACGC
>PMOH01000009.1 GCA_003161515.1 Deltaproteobacteria bacterium | reverse complement strand
CGCGGCGCGCGAGATGCTGCTGAGGCTCCCGCATCCTGAACTAGGCGAGTACATGACGACGGGATTGGCGGCCAAGCTGGAATCGACGCCAGGAAAAATCACGCGCCCCCCACTGGTAGGCGAACACACCGACGAAATCCTCGCCGACCGCGGCTATTCGCCTGACGATCTAAAGCGCCTACGCACCGCAGGCGTGATTGCCTGAGCAGCTATTCGATTCCGTAGCGGCGGCGCGGGCGTTGCGAATGTTCCAAATAAACTAACCCCTAACCCCTTCCCGAGCGGGATTAGGTGGCACTTTACTCCTGCCTTCGTCCCTACTTGTAAAGGTCCGAGAGAAGAAAAATCGCCGCGACAGAGACGCCAAAAGTAGCTAGCTCTTTGTTTCTCGCTCTGGCTTATCGAAATGTATAACAGCCTGAGATTGCTGCACGGGTAACGGCAGGTCTGCGATACCTATCACGGGTATTCCAACTGAATGGCCTAGCGTAGCGACGCCTCCGTCCTGCGAATAAATCTTCTCCGCTCCGCAGACTTTCGCGACAGCAACGATCTGGCGGTCAAATTTAATCTTCGGCCAAGGGTCGGACGAACCGCCACGTTTGCCCTTACCTGATTCAAAAGCTTTGCGCGTCATCTCAGCGGCTTCAATTGCTGCGCGCTCGTCGAAGGGTTCAAATTTGACATACTTCGAATTCCGTATCACTTCGAAATATTTCGAAGCTGCATTCACAGTTCTTGTTAACAATTCGCTAAACGCTGGAGTGGGGATGACAATTTGCGTTCGAGACTCGCTAAGTTCCTCAAACAAGTTCTCGACTCTCGCCTTTGCGTCGTTAACCGGATTCCCATTGCGATCTAGTACAGCGCCAGGGTTTGGAGAAACCAGCACGATCAAGGTCGCAGTATCGAAGGCGACTTTCACTTTTAGTCGTCGCCGTCCTCGTCGTCACCATTGCGGATTCGATCAGCCTCAATTAACGGGTTCTTCAACTTGTTCCAATCGTTGCCCGGAATTGCACGCAGTTTCGCTACGACAGAAACCAGCGGTTCGTCGTTCAATGAATGAAAGTCGCGTATAACAAAATTCTCAAGAATCCACTTCCCACCCCCTGTCCGAAACCAACGACCTATTCCATAAACCCGTAGTGGGGTATCGAAAATATGTTTAGCTAGTTCTCGCGCAACAACTCGGGACGCCAAACATTGGTAGGTCTGGGAATCAGATTCTAGATGCACTGGGACAGGATCGTTGATGCCACCCACACGTACTATCACGCCATCAAGACTTCCCTCTTGATTGAAAGGTCCAAAAGTGGGCTCGGATATTTTTTTGCCACTCGGAAACCGAACTATTTCTGCTCCAGCTTCGAACATAAATACAGCGCCAGTCTTATCTTGCTTTAGCTTGTCCGTAATGGCCTTGAAGGCTCGCCCAGCTTCTTGTGACCCTTTTCCTTCTGGTTCGTATGCTTGCCTAGCAGCCGATCTGACACGTTCTTCGATTTTAGGAACGAAAGTATCTTCTGTCCGCACCACAGCATCAACGCTTCCACTCTCAATGCGGGCAAGATGGACATCTTTAGATTCACCCAAGAGGACGGCTAAGTCGTCCAAGTATTCGGCGAGACGCTTCATCGAGATCGTATCAAGCGTCAGATCGTCGATCTTAAATCGAAATTCTAACGGTCGAGCCATTGGCAAATGCCTCTTTATGCGGAAGCTAGTTATATCCCAAGTCGACCACTCCGGCGAAAGATTGATCGATAAGCGATCTTTGAATTATAGCGATCAAAGAGCGAAGAGTTAACAGTCCCCTAACCCCCTTCCCGAGCAGGTCCGGACGCGCGCGGGCGCGTGGTGGGAGGGGAACAATCGGAGGGAGGGGCTATTCGATTCCGTAGCGGCGGCGTTTGCGCCATAAAGTCGTCACGTTGATGCCGAGGGTTTCGGCGGCTTCTTCCAGCGTCGCGCTGGCGCCGAGGACGCGGGCGATGTGCTCGCGCTCTACTTCGTCGAGGCTGGCGGCGTTGGGGATGCCGGCGAGAGCCTCGGTCGAATCGTGGAAGAGGGAATCGGGCAGGTCGTCGGGTGCGATCGTCTCGCCGCGCATCAGGACGGTGCCGCGCTCGATCGCGTTGCGCAATTCGCGGACGTTGCCGGGCCATCGATAGCGAGTGAGCGCCGCAGTCGCACCGGGTGACAGCGCCAGCCCGGGATGCGAATTGCGGGTCGCGGCGATGCTCAGCAGCCATTGTGCGAGCGGCAGAATATCCTCGCGCCGTTCACGCAAAGGCGGGACGCGCAAGGTGATGACATTGAGGCGGTAGTAGAGATCCTCGCGAAAATGATGCGCACCGACTTCGGCCTCGAGGTCGCGATTGGACGCGGCAATTATTCGCGCGTCGACGTGAATGGTGCGTTCGCCGCCGACGCGCTCGAAGTTCTGATCCTGCAGGAAGCGCAGAAACTTGGTCTGAAGGGTCGGCGTCAGGTCGGCAATTTCGTCGAGGAAAACGCTGCCGCCGTTAGCCGCCTCGAGCCGGCCGGGCTTGTCCTTGATCGCGCCGGTGAACGCACCGCGCATATGACCGAACAACTCGCTTTCGAGCAGTTCCTCCGAGAGTGTAGTGCAATTGACGACGACGAACGGCTTGCTCTGCCGACGGCTCCATCGATGAATCTGCCGCGCGATGACGTTCTT
>PMOH01000154.1 GCA_003161515.1 Deltaproteobacteria bacterium | reverse complement strand
GGTCACCCCTGCCGAAGGAAGCAGTGAAAAATGAAACCCACCGCGGGTTTCACATTCAATCGTTCCTCTCTCTCCCTCATCGCTTGCGTTGGTACATTCGCCATGTTTTGACGCCTAGCGGATATAGCTCGCCTAGAATCTCGTAGCCTCGCGAGCTGTAGAAGGCGACGTTGGCTTCGGTCATGGTCTCGAGGTACACGCCCGCTATTTCCGGACGCGCCTTGGCCTCTAGCGCGATCCTATCCACCAGCGCCTTGCCGTAACCTTTGCCCTGGAACGGCGGATCGCAGCCGAGCACTTGCAGATAGATATGCGGCTCCTTCGGATGATTGTCCGAGAGCACGCTGACCAGGTTCAGCCCGCGCCAGAGGCCGTCCAATCCGAGCGCGCGGACCATCCGCGGCATCTGGCCGAGTCCGGTGGTGATCATACCGAGCGCGCCAGCGTGCGCGACGCCCTCCGTCAACGCGGCGGCGACGACGCGTCCGTTATCGTCGATGATGCCGAACACCGGCTGTCCACTGCGGCGCTCGATCGCGAGCATCCCGCGGAACAGGTCCGCCAGATGCGTCGCGCGCTCGACCGGATCGGTGATATCCGGAAGTATCGCCTTGAAGGTCGGATCGTTGATGAAGGCGCGGCCGAGCGAGTCGGCAGCCTGGTCGTGCTGCTCGGGGTAGAGCGCGGTGACGTAAGGTCTTCCGTTTTCAGGCATTGTTTTCGATTCCTCGATTCAATTCGGCGGGCGCGTAAGCGTGCGCCTGACTGCATCATGCCATCCGGCGAGCAATCGTTCACGCTCGGAATTTTGCATTTTCGGTTTGAAGACGTCGGCTCCTTTGACAAGCGCGAGCATTTCATTCGGCGACTTCCAGATTCCGACGGCAACGCCTGCGAGCATCGCCGCGCCCATCGCGGTGGTCTCCGCGATCTTTGCGCGGCGCACCGGCTTGCCAAGAATATCTGCCTGGAACTGCATCAGATAGCGATTCGCGGTAGCGCCGCCGTCGGCGCGCAACTCGCTCATCGGATGCCCGGTGTCGGATTCCATCGCGACGATCACGTCGCGGACCTGGTAGGCGATACTGTCGAGCGTCGCGCGCACGATATCGGCGCGAATGGTGCCGCGCGTGATTCCCATGATTGCGCCGCGCGCGTTTGCGTCCCAATACGGCGCGCCCAGTCCCACAAACGCAGGCACCACGTAAGGCTGCGTGCGATCCTTATTTTTCGCGACGCTGGTGCGCGCCTCGGCATAAGTGTCGGCGGCCTTGCGCACCAACTTGAGGCCGTCGCGAAGCCATTGCACGGCCGCGCCCGCGATAAACACCGACCCTTCGAGCGCATACGCGGGCTCACCGGCAGGTCCGAGCGCTGAAGTCGTGAGCAATCGATTTTTCGACGGCACCATTTGGTCGCCGGTGTTCATCAGCAGGAACGCGCCGGTGCCGTACGTCGCCTTCGAATCGCCGGCATGGACTGCACCCTGCCCGTACAGCGCCGATTGCTGGTCGCCGATCACCGCCGCGATCGGAATCGCATGCGACGCGATTGTGCCGGCGGCCGCCTCGGCCATCGGACCGCGCGAACTGACGGCGCGCGGCAGCATCTCGCGAGGAACCCCGAGCATCGCGAGCATCTCGTCGTCCCATTCGCGGCGCGCGAGGTTGAACATCATCGTACGCGACGCGTTGGTGTAATCGGTCACGAACTCCGCGCCGCGCGATAATTTGTAGACGAGCCAGGTGTCGATATTGCCGAAGCACAACTCGCCGCGCGCACCGCGCTCGCGCAGTTCAGGTTTGTTGTCGAGCAGCCACTTGAGCTTGGTGCCCGAAAAATAAGGATCGATGAGCAGACCGGTCCGCTGCGCAACTTCGGCTTCGCGATCGCGCAACGCGTCGCAGATATCGGCACTGCGGCGGCATTGCCAGACGATCGCGCGATAGACTGGTTTTCCGCTGCGCCGATCCCACACCACGAACGTCTCGCGCTGATTGGTGATCCCGATTCCAGCGATCGCCGATGCGGACACCTTCGCCGCCGAGATAGCTTTCTTCGAGAGCATGACGACAGACCGGTAGATTTCCTCGGGGTCATGCTCGACCCATCCCGGCTTCGGATAGAATTGCCGAATCTCGGCGTAAGCGCGGCCACGAATCCGCCCGCGCGCATCGACGACGAACACGGTGGTGCCGGTAGTTCCCTGGTCGATGGCAAGAATCACCTGAGGCATCGCGAAATTTCTCCCGCGCCAATGTGACACGATGGGAGCGGATTTGAAATTCACGGGATTGAATGCGAAACCCTCCGCGGGTTTCACGCTTCCGCGGCAGGGGTGACCCCTGCACGCGGTAATCGATTTACCAGCCTTCGAGGATGTTTCCTTTGATTAGTTTTGGGATGACTGGGGTGATTGCTACCTGGATGTTCCAGCGCTGGCCGAAGACTGAGGGGCTGACCGGCATGTATTGGCCCTGGACCTGGAACTTCACTGGTAGGATGCCGAGCTTTTGCACTTTCGATACGTTGAGGCCGATCGGAAAGGTCACCTTGTTGCCGTCGCTCGCATACCAGTTGATCAGCACGTTCGGTGAAGTGCCGACGGACCAACCATGCGGCAGAAAGTACGCGGCGAAGTACTGGACGTTCATCTGGCTAGTCTGCTTCGAGCCGTTTCCGCCGACCGAGAACCATTGCTGGGGGAATACGCCGACGATGTAGTGGTCACCGAGGTATCCAAAGACTCCGCCAGGCCCGAGCTGCCATTTTTTCTGGCCGACGTTGGTCGTCGTTGCGGTGGGAAAGATGAAGGTAGGTCCGGCGCCAAGGAGCCACGGCCCCGCGAGTCGCGGGCTCGGCGAAAGAAGCGTCGCGAGGATCGTGTCTCCGAAACCAGTTGCTTGGTAAATACCAACCGCGGCGGCCTGGGTACTGGGGGGAACAACACCGACTCCGCGGCGCGTCGGCACGGGAACTGAGTTGACGACCTGAATTACCGGCCGGGTGATCAAATTCCAATCGTCGGTTAGAGCCAGCGGCAATACCGGTTGGAACTGAACGTTTACCGAGTTGCGGCTGGACTTGTCCTCGATACCGGGATGGATGAAGTAGGTGTTTTCCTGAATCTGGAGTGCCCAGATGCTCGAGATCGGATTTGAGAGTTCCTTGTTGACCTCGGTCACCGATTTCTGGTTGTCGGGTAGAGTTGACTCATCGACCGGCGGCGGGTTCGGAGGCGTTTGCGCGGAGGCATTCGCGACGACCAGGAAGCCAAGGACTCCTATCAGGACTACCATCCGAGCGTTTCGATGTTTCAAAAGTCTGCCTCCATTTTGGCTGTGTCTGTCCTAGAACCCGCGCGCTGGTCCGATCTGCGGCGAGCGCACCGGCTTTGCCATGCCATAGAACACCACGACTCCCTGGCCGGCGCAGCGGGTCGATAGACCCTCCAGCGGCGTACCGATGCAGCTGTCGATGTCCTGCCAGTTGTTGGTGACCCAAACGTTTCCGGCTGGATCAATGTCGATATCAACCTGCATCTGGAGGCCACCGCCGACATACCCGAGCGGAGGCGAGATTGGGTCGCCCGTCTTCATGCCGGGCGGGCAGTTCTCTGTCCGGACGCCGCAGAGGTGCGCGATCTGAGCTGCGACCACCGAACCTAACCTCACTTTGCTTACGGCTCTGCTTGCCATGCCTCACATTTGACGTCAGTACGTTTGCACCTTGCCCATCCGCGGTGGTTTCACCGGGCCCGCCACCCCGTAAATAACCGTGAAGCCTGAACCTCCGCCCCACGTCGAGGTCGGACGGGAAGGATTCGGGGCGGCGGCCGCTTCGAGACTGTTCCAGTTGTTCGCGACCCAGACGTTGCCTGCTGGGTCAATCGACACGTCGGTGACCATCTGGATGCTGCCGCTCTGGAAAATGTGGATGACATCGCCAGCCTTCGTGCCTGCGGGATGCCCTTTGGTGTTATCCCCAGCCAGCAGCGCCGCGGAACGGCCCCACATGTTGCCGACCCAGACGTCATCATTGCCGTCCACGTTCAAGCCCCACGGAATGCTTTCCGCCGGGCCAGTGAAGCCTTTCGGTGCAGGCTGGGTGCCATCGGGACGGATCATATTGACCGCACCGGTGATTCGCGCCGGTGGCCCCATGATGTACTTAACCATGGCCTGGGTTACGAGCTTGAACTGCTCCATGATGGAGATGCCATCGGGAAGCTTCGGGACCGGCATTTTCAAATCCATATTGTTTGCGACCCAAACATTGCCCTTGGAGTCCAGCGCCAGAGCGCGAACACCGATTCCCGCTCTGAAGCTCTCCACCTTAGTGGGATCGTCGGCCGGGAATCGGACTACCGTGTCTGACGAGGAGTTGGCGACCCAGACCCGATTCTGATCGTCGATGACGATGTCGAACGGAGACTTCAATCCCGCAACCTTGACGATGCGACCGTCTTTGATCCGCCCGCCGGGAAAGAATAGCAACTGGTTGTCCGAGCCATCGGCAATCCAGATATCCCCGTTCGTGGCGACTCCGATGCCCATCAGTCCGAGGAGTTTTTCCTTAAACGGGAAATCGCTTTCCGTTGCGACCGGCTTGCCGTTGAAATCCATAACGAGAATCTTGCCGTTAAAGCTACTGATCCAGACGCGGTCGTTGGTCACAGCAGTACCCCAGCCGACGCCGTCAATGCCCATGCCGGTGAAGCCGGTGATCGGTGGCGAGAGCGCGACTCCGTTGGGGCTGAACTTGATCACGCCGCCGCCGGTGCTCTTGTTAACCCCGGACTGCGAGCCAGGCAGCCAGTTCTGCCCGCTCCAGAGGTTTCCTTCAGCATCGAACATGAATCGGCCATTGGCGTAATCGCCGCCGCCGGAGAAGCAAAGGCTGAGCGCGAAGTCGGCCGGAACGTAGACTAGATAGGGCGCGAAGGGCGCAGCGCGTCGCGCGTCAGGCGCGGGCAGCGGATAGGCTTCGTCGAACAATGCATAAAGTTCCTTCGGTGCAACCCACGGCGCGCGGGCGATGCCGGCCATCGCCTCGAAAGTGTTTTTGGGTGTCGCTCCGTTGGTCGGAGTTGAGGCTTTGAAGAAGCGGACGCGCCAATCGTCGTTAGCCACAGTGAAGGACGCTGTGACCAGTGAGCCGAGCGTGTCCAGATTCGCCATGGTCGTGGTCATCGAGCTGTTGAGCGGATCGAGCAGGACCTTGCCCCACTTGCCGGTCACGGGATCTACCAGATTTGGTGCGTTCCCGGCCGCGATCTTGAGTCCAAGCGGATTGCCGGAGATCGATTCACCGTTGATGAACCGCGCGGCGGTGAACGCGGACGCGACGGTCGTGAGTTCGTTGATGACGACATGTGGTGGCGGACTGCTGCCGAGCACCGAGATGAGCGCGATTGCGGGGTTGTCGCCGCCTCCCTTGTTAGCAGCCGGTACCCCGCCCTTGGCAACCATGTAGAGGATGCCTTCGGGCGATCCTTCGGCGCTCAATGTGAAGTGACCGTCGTCGCCAGTTTGAGTCTGCGCCAATTGCTTGGGTGTGTCGGCACTTGCGGACCACAGCGTCACGGTTGATTTGGCGATCGGCGCGCCTGCGCCGAGCACCTGACCTTCAATGCTGTCGGCAGCAAAAGCGGGCACGGTCAATGAGATTGCGAAAACGACAAGAGCCGCGAGACTCAGTCGAGCAGCCAGGGCCAGATTGCGCA